>DAOUSM010000032.1 GCA_030627225.1 Candidatus Bathyarchaeota archaeon
TGGAAAAAGAAAGAAAACGTTTTGAGGAAAGACTTTCTGCACTAAACACGTATGGACAGAGCTTAAACATGGTAGAGAACATGGCAGAAATTTATAAGCTGACATTAGACGTTATGGAAAAAACATTGGGATTCGAATTCGCTGACATACTCATTATAAAAGGAAAAATGCTTTGCTTAGCGACTCATCGAGGATATTCAAAGAATCTATCACTTAAGTTACCACTAGATGGAGATAAAGGCATAACAGTCAAGGTGGTAAGGACAGGCAAGCCTATTTTCGTTCCAGACGTAAGAAAGGAAAAAGCTTATGTCAAAGGCGGAGAAGGCATACACTCCGAACTTGCAGTGCCAGTTAAAATAGGAAAAAAAGTCTTAGGCGTTTTAAATGTGGAAAGTAAAAGACTTGCAGCTTTTGAGGAGGATGATAAGAAACTTCTTGAGATATTGGCTTCGCATGCTGCGATCGCCATGAGTAACCTGAGAAGACGAGACCAGCTGAGAAAACTCTCTAAGAGATTAGAGTATTTAATAAAAAGCACCACGGAAATTATGCATGTCGAGGATATGCATCAAAGGCTAAAGGTAATCGCAAAAGCCATCAAAAAATTTGGCTGGAGGAGAGTTGTAATTTCCCTCAGAGACGAAAATCTTGAAGGAACAGACCTTGTCACATCAGGCCTCACAAAGGAAGAAAACAAACTTTTACTTGAAAGAAAGGCTCCAGGACATGTCTGGCGGGAACGACTAGGCCCAAAATTTGAACGATTCAAGATAAACGAGTTCTACTATCTACCTTGGAGTGACCCATGGATCCGAGAATACGTCCACGGTGTTCCACCTGGAACCTCCATTGAGGAAGCAACCACGTATGCAGGAGTTCCAAGCAGGCTTTCTCCAGAAAACATGGTTGACTGGCACCCTCAAGACATGCTTTATGCTCCCCTCCGCACGCCAGAAGGAAGAATAGTGGGCATCTTAAGCATAGATGACCCGTTGGATGGTCGAAAGCCAACCGCAGAATCCCTAGGCCCTTTGGAACTTTTCTTGCATCAAGCTGCCATAGTCATTGAAAACGCTCAACTCATTGAAAGCCTGAGGGAAGCAAGGAAACAGCTTGAAGCATATGCGGGGCAGCTTGAGCAAAAAGTGGAGGAGAGAACCCGTGAGCTGAAGAAATCTCAAGAACAACTGCTTAAAGCTCAAAGACTGGCAGTGATAGGCGAAATGGCGGGCATGGTGGGTCACGACATACGTAACCCCTTAACAAGTATCGCTGGTGCCGCATACTACGTGAAAAAGCGGTTAGGTTCAAAAATAGACGGAAAAATAAAAGAAATGCTTGAACTTACAGAAAAGAACATAATATACTCGAACAAGATCATAAACGACCTTTTGGACTACTCGAGAGAGATAAAGCTGGATTTAACAGAGAACAAGCCGAAATCAATAATAAAAGAAGCATTGTCTCTTGTTGAAATCCCGAAAAATGTTCAAATAATAGATTTAACGGAAAACAAGCCGAAAATAAAGGTTGACGTTGAAAAAATGAAGAGAGCCTTCGTTAACATAATCAAAAACGCTGTTGAAGCCATGCCCAAAGGCGGAACGCTAACGATAAAAAGTAAGAAATTAAACGGCAACTTAGAACTTGTCTTCTCAGACACTGGAGTAGGCATGTCAAAGAAAACCATGGAGAAACTTTGGACTCCACTTTTCACAACGAAAGCCAAGGGAATGGGATTCGGCTTGGCAATATGCAAACGCATTATAGAGGCACATGGAGGCACTATTTCCGTAAAAAGCGCCCTTAGGAAGGGCACAACTTTCACCGTAACTGTCCCAACTAAACCAAAAATAGAAGAAGGAGGTGAAAAAATATGGGTGAAACCGCTAGAATCCTCATTGTTGACGACGACGAAAACATAAGAAAAGTCTTAACAACGATACTTGAGGATGAAGGGTACACTGTGGAATCTGTAGGTACAGCCAAAAAAGCAATAGAAAGAACAAGGAAAAAATTCTACAACCTAGCCCTAATCGACATTCGACTCCCAGACATGGAAGGAATAGAACTCCTAACAAGAATGAGGGACACAACGCCTAAGATGCGAAAAATAATCATTACCGGCTATCCAACACTGCAAAACGCAATGGAAGCCGTAAACAGGGGTGCAGACGCCTACATACTGAAGCCTTTTGACATGGAAAAAGTGCTAAAAACGATAAAAGAACAGCTTAGAAAGCAGCGGGAAGAAAAGAAATACAGCCAAGAGAAAGTTGCAGAATTCATCGAAGCAAGAGTAAGGGAACTAGAGGTAGAAGAGGAATCAACTCACAGAAGGAAGCCTTAAACATCTTTCTTACCAACATTTTCAAAACCTTTTCTTCATCGTTGTCTTCTCAGATTTTTGAGTTTATATGATAATTTTGAGCTAGCACTGTTGGGATAGGTTTTTGCGCATAAATTTCCAGTGATGGCCAATTTTGAAACCGAGTTTTCGTAAAAGAGTTACAGAAGGGATATTTTGTTCCGTGGTGTACAATGCCGCAGAATCCATCCCTTTCTCAAAGAGGAAGTTCATTGCGCGACGTGTAAGAGCGGATGCAAGATTTTTGCCGCGATGTTCAGGAAGGGTGGCTGCTGGACCGAGGTAGCCTCTCTTGCCACTGAAGAATTTGTTATATTTCACGTCTGGTCTCGAAACAACAACTGAAACAATTTTACTGTCAAGTTCAGCCAAGTGAATCCATTCTTCACTAAAAGAAGGACATTCAGACTTCCGTTTTTGAATAATGCCTAGTTTGACTCTTTCCCAGCCAAATCCAGCATTCACAGCTTCTACAAACTCTTTTTCCTCTCCCGGCTTCAAACTGCGGATAATCACGTCTTCTGGAACTTTTGGAAGAGGCTTTAAACCGTCAAGCTTGGCAACCATATGGTATAGTCCGCCTTCAGGCTTATAACCCCGTTCAGCCCACTCCTTGATTTTCGGGCTTCCAGCATCAACAACTGTGAAAACCGTTTCGCCCTTAACGTGTTTCTCGATTTCCCTAACCATTACCTTCTCTACAAGCTTTCGATTTGAATTTTCAGAAACAGCAAGCCATTCAATTTCCTCACCCCAATGCCCGTTGTTGTACGCAACTGAGCCTATGATTCCGCCTTTTTCCTCAGCCACTAGAATTTTAAGGTTCCATTCCCTAATTTGAGAGCGAAGTTTCTCCTCATCGAATGGAATAAACTCGTATGATTCCCTATTAGTTTCATTAAGCAATTTAACAAGACTTGACATGTCTTCATCGGTAAAACTTCGAATTTGAACAGTCATGTTTCGCCTTTAATACAAAGCCTAAAAATGATAATAAATGTTTGGATTTAAACCTGAAGTTAATGGATACCTGATGGAAACTTCAGTTCATTACTGCTTTCGATAGGGACTTAAGCGTTGTTAACGGTGTTCTGGTAACAAATATTGATGTTTTCAGCAGGCGCAGTGTCCATAAGGCGTCATATGCGCCTTTCAAAAGTTTGCAGCTTAGCTGCATCCCCCACAGTTTCACGGTGGTGACTGAAGTTTTAGTTGTTTTCCTTTGTGTTTCTCTTATTGCTGTTCGTAATTTCGTTTCTTGCGTTCTCAAAAAGTGTAGGATGTTTTTTGTCCGCATTTTTGTCGCCAATAACATCTAGCATATTAAGTTATAATATAGTTATTTCCGAAAAGAAATATTGTAGAGTTCGACACTTGACAGCCTTTGCTATCTGCGAAAAGAGAACAATGGGTTAATGGTTTTGGCTTTAGCTTAACATTCCTTTCAGTTTAGGAACTATGCTTATGTTTTGTTCTCCTACGATTTGAACCTTGTTTGCCAGCTCCACAACACCTTTGAGATTAAACATTCTGGCTAGTCCTTCGGCGTCAAACATGGACTCCATGTACTCTTTGAAGTTCCCAGAGGTTCGCTGCCCGTTATAGACTATTTCAACCAGGGAAACGGTTTTCTTACTCGCCAAAGCTGGAATAAGTGCTCTTAATTCCTTGTCCTTGCCAAGTTCTTTAGTGAGTGCTTCAACTTTTGTTATGGCTGAAACTGGAATTTCATACCATGAACCCTCAATTCCTGAAAGCGTTGGTACCCCTTTCTTGCGGAGAACAAGGGCTTCAACTTCACGGATTATCAAGAACATCAACCTCTTGTTCGTAAGGTAAATGTTTGCCATTAAACATGAAACCGGAACTTCCTTCTTTTCATGCCCTATCATTTTTTTCACTTGAACATCCTTCTTGAAGATGGTAGGAGTCAAAACGTTGTTTTCAAGCACTATGGATTCGTTTGTGTCAAGCTCTCTGTACAAGCCTACGTATCTCATCATATGCTCTCACAGCCTCATATTCTACATCGAATTCAATTAAAGGTTATGAATTCAGAAAATGTATTAATAGTAAGTCTTTTCAATTAAAACCGTTTGCTCGAAACCTGTGAAGTTAACCGTTAGAAGGTTAAAATATATGAAATGGGTGACCCGTGAATATGTGCATGTGGACAGAACAGCATGTCCATGGCTTATCAAAAAATTCATAGACCCACAAGCCGAATTCATCTTTGTGCCCGCAGAGAAAATAGAAGAAGTTGTAAAAACACAAGGAGCAACATCTTTTGACGCGCCTGGAGTTAAGCTTGGACACAGAGATGGAAAATGCAGCTTCGAAACCATAATAGAAGAATATAGGCTAAAAGACCCGGTGCTTCACGAACTCGCCAAAATCGTCCATTCCGCAGACACCCGTGACACCGAGCTGGCGCCTGAAGGAATAGGATTAAGTGCAATAATGACTGGCGCAAGATTCAACGTGAAAGACGATTTTGAAGCAGTAGAGAAAGCCGCATACATTTATGATGCGCTTTACAGTTATTGCAAAATTAAGCTGCTCCGCGAGAAATACAAGGATGAATTAAGGAAAATGAACGGGAAACAACAGCGTGAATTCTTAAGAAAGAAAATGCAAGAAGAAACAATAAAGTAACATATTTTCCCTTCGTTTTTGTATTTCAAGCTGGTTTATCAATGGCTTCACAGTCAAAAAACACCAGAGACATCATCTTTTGGACACTTTGTACAATGGGACTATTCGCAATTCTAAGCTCCACCATGTCAAAAAACCCTGTTTTACCCCGTTTTGCCGAGAGCCTCCAAACCCCTGAAGGATTTTGGACAGGGTTTGTCGCTATTGCCTCTACTATTCCAGGAATACTAATCAGTCTGCCTGCCGGTTCTCTCTCGGACATTTTGGGGCGAAGAAAAGTTTTGTTGATTTCCAGCCTTATTTTTGCTTCAGCTCCCTTCTTTTATCTATTAATAAATTCTTGGTGGCAACTCATCCTAGTGCGTTTTTATCACGGATTTGCAACTGGAATGTTTGTCCCTGTTGCTGAGGCTCTGATAGCTGAAACCTTTCCTATGAAGCGAGGAGAACGCATATCACTTTTCTCTTCCGTGACAATTGTTGGAAGAACCATAGCACCCCTTCTCGGCGGCTTCATCTTACTTATTACAAACTACAATTTCCACCGTCTTTACCTCGCTGTTGGTATCGCCGGAGTAACAGCGTTCATCACTGCTTTACCCTTCCTACGTAAGAAGAAAATCACTGCAAAGTCTGAATATTCGAGGGGCACCACTTTAAAGGGCATTATTTATGGATGGAAAAATGTCGCCGGAACTCACGGCGTTTTAACCGTGGGTTTGGTTGAGGCAAGTCAATACTATACTTATGGTTCTGTGGAGTTCTTCTTTGTGAAGTATATGGGGGACATTGCGGGTCTAGATCCTTTCTTGCAGGGTGTTATTATGGCTAGCCAGTTAGCGGTTGTTACACTTTTCAAGCCTTATTTTGGTAGGCTGTCAGACAGAGTTGGAAGAAGAATCCCCATAATCACAGGTTCCATAATCAGCGGCATACCGTTGGTTGTGATTCCATTTTATACACCTTTTCCAATTTTGCTGTTTCTCTCAATGATGTATGGTTTAGGATTTTCCCTAGTAACTTCTTCAACACCCGCTTTAGTCAGCGAACTCGTTCCCATGGAAGTTGTAGGCAGTGCCATGGGACTCTTAAGCACAATAATGGATGTAGGACAAACTTTGGGTCCGATAATTTGCAGTCTCATACTTGTCACAAGTTTAGGTTATGTGGGTCTATTTTCTTCTCTAACTTTTGTATTGATGCTATCTTGCACAATGTTTGTCTTGTCTGGAATTGCTAAAGCAAGTTTAAATAATCATACATAGCAATAAGTTCTAATCTCGCACTGTTGAGTGGCTTAAAGGAAGATTTCCGTTAAAATCTTAATCGCCTTAATCTTGTCCACGATTTCTACATGTTCTACGATGAAAGCTGTTAATCTTGGTCTCGCGTTTTTTCCAAGTTTTAGGATTTCCTTTCCTTTATAAGATAGCAGGATTGTTTGATTGTTGTCTGCAAGCTTCTTCCCTATACTTTCTGTTTGTTTCAATACGCCCATAAGATGCATATCCCTTTTTTCAGTCTTAACTTTCTTGACGAGTTTAGAATCTCTGATTAAACGTTTCGCTATACCTAAATCGTTAATGTCAACTTTAACTCCTCTTTTGAACAGTGTTACCTCCATTTCCTCTTCATCTATCCTTGTGCTAATCGATGCGGAACCACTCGTGATAAAATTTAGAAGTTCTAAAAAAGATAGGAGTTTCAAGGTTTATCTCACCATGATTTGGTAATCCTCGTATGGAATTGTAGAGAAAATGTTACACTATCGATTACTTGTGAATTGTTAAAATGGTTTCCAGCAGCTGCTAGTTATTCTTCGCTTTTCCTTAGGGGTGTGACGCTAAATCTTATTGTTCCATCTAGTTTCAATTCGTTAAAGCTTACCTTAACCTCTATTTGTCGACCTTTTAATATTCCCAAGATTTCCCTAACTCTTGGAACGCCGAGGTTCTCCCTCAAATTGTTTATTAGACCTATTGCTTTTCTGATTTCTTCTCTATCGACAACGGGTAACTCAGTTTTTTCAACAACCCCTCTCAAAATGTTTAAGGCATCCTCAACTATTTTTGTAACGTTTATCACTACTTCCCGTTCTGTAGGTTTCTCTTCTCCAGCTTCATGCTTTTCCTCGCTCAATTCTTTCACCTAGTAAGGTTACTTATAGTATCCAGCAATTATAATATTTCGTCTTAATTCAAATAGTTCTAGCACAGCTTATTCCGCTAGTAAGTTAATTTTGAGTTCCTTTGTTTTTAATTTCCACACCTTTTCAGGTGCTCCCCCGCCAGCCTCCCTGTATCCAGCTAATTCAATGATGCCCGCATCTTCCAGCTCGGAGAGATGATAATACACTCCTGATCTGGAAAGTGATTCCCCAGCCTTCCTTAATTCCTCTAGTATTTCGTTTGAGCTTTTTGTTTTGTTTCCTATTGAGCGGATTATGAGCCATCTTGTTGGGCAATGGAGTGCTCTGAAGTATTTCTGGAACTGGCTAGATTCCTTTAGGCGGGGGTGTCCACATCCGTTGTTGCACATGTTCTCATCTTGCTTTTTGGCTATAGTTTATTCTTCTTTCCAGTGTTTTTCCACGTAGCTTAATTCACGGTCGGCGCCTTCAACATCGCCTTTTGAAAGCAGTTCTCGGGCTTTACTTACGTGTTTTAGGGTGCAGCCTTTTGGATCGTCTTTAAATTCGCATTCTTCTTTCTCTTTTTTACACATTTTATAATCACTGTTAGGATATTACAGCGATTTTTGTGATATATAAGTTTTTCTGAGACATCACAGTGACTTTCAACACAAAAATTTAAGCATGTTCTCTACGGCTTAAAATCGAGGCATTTCCCCTAAAATAAATGATTTTCGCTTGCTCTGTTTTCTGTGATTATGTCAATACTGCACATTATTTTTTCGTGATGTTTAGCTACTGTTTCAATGTTGTTGTGGAAAGAATTTAA
>DAOUSM010000127.1 GCA_030627225.1 Candidatus Bathyarchaeota archaeon
ATAGCCCTTGGCTTCAGTTCTGTGGCTAAGCGCTTAAACTCATCCCAACTCTTAACCTTTACAACTCCACGACTTAACTCTAATCACTACCATACAGCCAGAGAGACCACGATAATATTTTATCTCCGAATAAGTTCTCTTCCCTCTCGATCTCAATGCTTCCAACCTACCGCCCAAAAGAGAAAATGCCTCAAAGCGTGCCTCTAAGCTGTTTTAACACTTGCTTAAGTTCGTCTCTTGATGGAAAGCTTATTGCGTTGTTTGGACAGAGTTTCGCACATGTTTCACAACCGACAACACATTCATACGGGTTTTTAACTACTGGACGAGGCGGGTTTCCTTCAACCTCATACACATTGTGTCCAGCATTTTTGTCAGTTTCCACACATGTTAAGCATCCAGTACATTTCTCATAGTCTATCGCCGGGAACCAAGGTATTTTATCACGTGGAAGCCCCATGTATGTTTTTCCCATATTTTATTCACCTATACCCATACTTTTTCCTAAGCCCTCTAAGCATCCGTTTTAGTTCCTCCTTTGAGGGGAAGGTTATAGCACCAGTGGGACAACGAGGTGCACAGGATTGACTGGGAACGTTACAGTTGTAGGGGTCGTCGATAACCACCTTATCACCGTCTCGCTTGTACACTTTCATGTGGCAGTAATCGACGCAGAAGAAAGCGCATTTACTTGGATCGCATTTTTCAGGATCTATCCGAGGAAACCATTCTATCTCTTTTCTAGGGAATCCATAGGGTTCTTGAGGGGCGATAACCTTTTCTCCATAGTATCGCTCCGAGGAGCGATACTTCTCTTCCATCTACTCTCCCGCCAACTTACTGACGACTTCTTCAACCTTCTTCATAGCTTCCGGGGTTTCCATATTTCTGAGGTCTAATGGAATTAGCTGCTTGTCTATGTCCAAACCTTTAGAAGTGAAAACTTCTTTGAACAGTTTGTTTTGCATTTTGGGATCGCAGCCACCAACAATGTAAACAACATCATTTCTTCCTTCTTTTAAGTAGTCAGCCCAAAACCTGTCGCCGTCGTCAACGCAGAGCTGCGGATGCACTATCGCATATTCGACGTCTAACTCGTTTCGAACATAATTTATAAGTTTCCACAAGTCAAGTTTTGCAAATCCTGGGCACTCCCCTGTGCATATACACATTATAAATCTTGGCTTTTCAACCATGGTATTCGCCTTTTATGAATCGAGCATCGTAGATTATTTAAGTTTTGCTATATTTAAATATTCAAATAATCGTAAAAACTTATTACCTTATACCTCTCAGAATTTGCTAGGTGTGTAAGAAAATGACTGGAGTTTCGGAAGGAGAACTCGCTGTTATGGCACAATTCTTTAAAGCATTAGGGGATGTGACACGTTTAAAAATTCTGTTCCTTCTGCTAGATGGAGAAAAATGTCAGTGCGATTTAATTTCCTATATTGGTCTTTCGCAACCAGCCATTTCGAGACAGTTACAGATACTGGTTAACAGCGGGTTGCTAAATCTTAAGAGAAACGGAAACAAAAGAATATACTCACTAACAGACAATGCAAGAATTATTTTGCTCGATAAAACGCCTTTAAAACTTTCTAAGCGAGTTTAATGATAAAAGGAGTCTTTCTTAATTCAGTAAAATGGGACTTGCCGATGGAAAGAAACGCAGCAGCTTGGTATCCAACAGTTTTTCCAGATAAATGTAACGGATGTGAAGGACTTGAAGCTGCGAAATGCATCCAGTTTTGTCCACATGACGTCTTTGAAATTCGGAACGAGAAAGCTGTTGTTGTAAAGCCTCAAAACTGTGTTTACGGATGCATCGCTTGCGAATCTGTCTGCCCGAAAAAAGCTATAACTTTCCCTCAACGTGTAGCCTTAACGCCAAAAGCAAAACCGAAAGATAAGGGCTTACTACATAAAGTTAAATGTAGAAAATGCGGAAACATATTCTGGACAAACCGCGACGCAGATTTGTGTTTTGAATGCGAGGCAGCAGAAATTGGGGAAAAAAGAAAATGAACACTGTTAGCAGAACCAAAATTGAGATGAAAAGATGAAGGTTTGTTTGATATCTCCTCCCTATAACTCGGTTGTGAAATCAGTTGTCGGGGTCTCATCTCCGCCTCTCGGCTTAGCCTATCTTGCCTCGGTCCTAAGGAAAGACCATGAAGTTAGAATAATCGATTCGAGCATTCTCGACTATAGTGTGGAAGATGTGAGGAGGGAATTTGAGAGGTTCAATCCAGACATTGTTGGAATCACTTCGGTCACACCATCGATTCCTCAAGCTTACGAGGTAGCGAAGATAGCTAAAGAGGTGAGAGAAGATTCCATAGTGGTCATGGGAGGGCCTCACGTAACTTTCCTGCCGGAGCAGACTCTAAGAAAATGTAAAGATGTTGACATAATCGTTAAGGGTGAAGGAGAAAAGATTACGGAAGAACTGGCAACCGCAATTGAAAACGAGAAACCATTAGAAAATGTGAGGGGGATAACGTTCAGAAAGGAAGATAAAATATTGAACAATGAGCCTATGCCCTTCATAAAGAACATAGATGCGATTCCGTTTCCAAGCAGAGACTTGCTGCCAGTGGACAAATATCAAGTCAACGGAACAAGATACACAACGATGATTACAAGCAGAGGCTGTCCCTTCAGATGCTCCTTCTGTTCCTCATCCCGTCTGTTCGGTGGATACTGGAGGGGTAGAAGCCCAGAAAACGTTCTGGATGAAATGAGGATCATCTACGAGGATTACGACACAAAAAACATCGAATTCATGGATGACACATTCACCCTCGACCAAAAAAGAGCTGAAAAAATTTGTGACGGAATAATAAAAGAAGGATGGGATATAAAATGGGGAGCATCCTCAAGAGTCGATACCATAACAAAAAAGTTAGTTGAAAAAATGAAGAAGGCTGGATGCTGGATTCTGTTCTTAGGCATAGAATCAGGATGCCAGAGAATTCTTGATGCAATAGGGAAAAGAATAACAATTCACCAAGTAATGAAAGCTGTAAAAATCGTGAAGGATGCTGGAATTCAAGTTCTCGGCTCCTTCATCATAGGTTTTCCTGGAGATACTTTGAAATCAATTAAGCGAACGATAGATTTCGCCAAGAGTTTGAACCTAGATTGGGCTGAATTCTCAATACTCACTCCTTATCCGGGTTCTCCGGTCTTCAACTTTGCTGTGAAGAATAATTTGTTACTCACTAATGATTGGTCTAAGTATACAGCCATTAGCCCCATAATGAAGATTGAAGGCGTAACTGAAAAACAGCTTAAATCTCTCTTTCAAGAAGCATACATCAGTTTTTATCTCAGACCTAAAATTGTATGGAGATGGATAAGAAATAAGCAGTTTATTTTTATAAAAAACGGCATCAAACTAGTGACAAGCTATCTAAAAAGCAGATGAGTAACCATGGGAAAACAATACCTACATTGAAGATCGCATTCGGTCGTTAATATCGCATGAAAGAACATACTTTTCCCTACAAAAGTTGGAAACTATAATTCTTAAG
>DAOUSM010000024.1 GCA_030627225.1 Candidatus Bathyarchaeota archaeon
TCTGTATCCTCGTAACATATAAAACATCTACAAGTGGAACTATCTTTTCAAGACTTGTTTTTTCCGTTATTGATATTTTCTCTTTTATTGTCCGGAGAACTTCTCGCCGCATTTTAAGGGATTCTGGGGAAACCAGATATAATTCTATGTCATACAGTGAAAGGGCGTATGCGAGTGAGTGAACGGTTCTTCCATATCTCAAGTCGCCTATCAAGGCTATTTTTAACCCGTCAATCTTACCCTTCTCCTTCATTATAGTGTACAAGTCTAGGAGGGCTTGCGTGGGATGTTCTTCTGCACCGCTGCCGCCGTTAATAATCGGCACTTTCGCAAATTCCGCGGCAAGTCGCGCCGCACCCTCAAGTGGATGCCTTAGGGCTATCACGTCTGCATAATTCTCTACAACGCGCACAGTGTCAGCGAGATTTTCTCCTTTCTTAACTGAGGCTATTTCTGCCTCTGCAAAACCTATTGTTGAGCCACCTAGCTTGTGCATGGCTGCCTCGAAGCTTAAACGGGTGCGTGTGCTCGGTTCGAAAAACAATGTTGCAAGAATCCTCCCTCTAAGCATGTCTGAGCCTTTCACGGCTACGGGCTCCATGGCTTGAGCAATCTTCAAAATATAGTCGATTTCTTCGCGGGAGAAATCCTTAATTGATATTATATCTCTGCCTTCAAACTCCAAACCTACACCCAAAACAACAACTCTGTGCAACTCCTAAATAACTCTTTATAAACTGTAGAATGGCATCTAAACCGCTGCAAAGGTTAAAATCTTTTATCTCTGTTTAGGATATAGCCTTTCTCAGAGGGGTTTCACATGAGTGAAACAGTATTGCACGTTTCTAAAATTAGGAATGGCACGGTTATCGACCACATTACGGGTGGACACGCGTTAGATGTTGTTAAGATTTTGGGAATAACCGGACGAGAGAAGAAGGTGATCACTATCGCGATTAACGTTCCGAGTAAACGTTTCAAGAGTAAGGATATAGTGAAGGTTGGGGGGAGGGAGTTAAACCCGAAGGAAGTGCATAAAATTGCTTTGTTAGCTCCCCATGCAACTATTAACATTATTCGTGATTATAAGGTTGTGGAGAAGCAGAGGGTCCAACTGCCAAAAATTATCGAGAACATTATTAAGTGTGCTAACCCAGCTTGTATAAGCAACAGTAACGAGCCTGTGCAAGCCAAATTCTATGTCGAAAATGAGGAGCCATTGCTGCTGAAGTGCCATTACTGCGGGTATATTATGGAAAAGAAGGATGTGCTCCAACAGTTTTAAGTTTGTTACGTCGTATTCGGAATTCTATATAACGCTTAGCACACGACTGCTTGAAGCATTGAAAGAGTGTTCTAAAAAATAGAATGTAGAAAATTTTGCGCACACTTAAGACCTTCAGAAAAACAAATGACCGCTATGACACGAGTGGCAGATTTACGCATTTCCCAAGGTCACAAGCTTAGGCAAAGCATCATTATTGGCGCCGCCGGTAGGATTTTCGACAGGATTTGCCTCCTTATTCTCGAACCTACGACCGACTGGTTAACAGCCAGCCGCTCTACCTAGCTGAGCTACGGCGGCACCTGCTTATGAGTTTTGAGTTTTCCAGTGATATTTAAGTTTAGTTATTTCAGCTAGACGTTTTTAAGCTGGCTGTTGACTTGTTATTTTATTCCAGCCTTTTTTACTTTGTATCTAATTATTTCAACGAAAAGTCTATAAAATGGGCGTATAAGTCTTGAATACCATTTTCCAGCAAAAGATAAGTCGATTAGGTTGTCTATCCAGTAAAAGTCGTGTTTTAAACATTTGATTAACAGTTCTTGGTGTAATTCGGTTATCTGCGTTTCTTTAAACCACTCCTCGTCTTTTAGTCTGCCCATTGGAACGAAAAATAAGGGTACAATTAGGCTTCTAACATCTTTAAGGTCATCCATCAACTCTATCGTTTTAATCAGGTCTTGTTCAGTTTCTTCAGGGCTTCCCACAATCAATGTACATGCTGGAATCAGCTTGTTATCGTGCATTAAGCCCATGCCAGTGCGTACGATTTCTGGCCATTCTTCTGCCTTAAAGGGATGTGCTTTTGCTGGCATGATTTTTTTTGCAAGCTCTGGTGAACCTGTTTCTATGCCTATTTCGGCGCCCCACCAAGGTTGCTTTTCTTTGATGATCTCACCGACTTCTGAGAAGAGTTTTGGTTTAGCTGCCACGGTTGCAAGTGAGCAGTGACTCCATCCAACGCCATCACATTTTTCTACAGCCAGTTCGTGAAGTTTAAGCAGTTTTTCATCGTTCGGAATGGTGTTTTTAGAGCCGTAAAGCATGACGTCCTCTGCGTGAAGACAAGCATTGTTTGCATATCCATCTTTTTTGTTTACTTCTATCTCTTTTAGTATTTTTTCGTATGGATACCAGCGAAGAGGTCTCAGGGTTACGCTGCAGAATTTGCATCCTCTACAGCATCCTCGACCGATTTCTATTAAACCGTTTATGGAAGGAGCCACGATTTCAGGTATCTCACTCAGGCTCGGGGCTTCTTTAACACCGACTTCGTAATATTTGGGGAGTTCTTCGTTGTTGAGAGCTGCCCGTACAAGTTTTCCGATAACCTTCTCGGCTTCTCCGTCAACTATACAGTCTATTCCATGTTCCTCAACAAATTTTGGCCTGTACCGAAACTGCCAAACACCAGAACCTCCAACAATAATCTTTAAACCATGCTTTTTCGCCCTTTTTATTTCTGGTTTTTCCATCAAAATGCGGAAGTACTGTGCGAGAAATGGTTCTTTCTTTAAAACAGCGGCAAGGGTGCTTGACGCTGGACCTGCACCGAATGGGTCCATGACCTGTACGCCTAAAACCTTTGCTTCATTAATGTGTTTTCCAATGTGGTCTGGGTCAACTGTTAATACGTCGAAGCCCTCGCTTAAAAGTTGAGCCTCAATTTTTCTTAACCCATATGGTGCTGCTATGGGTATGCCGTCTTTTGTTTTAATTGGAGGGAAGAAAAGAAACTTGTAAAGCCAGTCTGGAATAACATTTGGAGGAGCGCATGTCCCAAACCCTATGAATTCGTTGTGATGATAGTCGCTCATTAAAGTTCGATCAGCGGTTAGGAGTATTTTATCGCTCACGGTTTGTTGTTCGCTCCTTAAATGGATATTGCCTATTCCAAAACATTTAAATTTTGATATATTTTTCACTTAAGCGTTGTGGTGAAAGTGACCCAGAAAACAATATTTGATTTGGTAGAAATTTTATTGGCGAGAAAGAGAGCGTGGAATGTTGACTCGGATTTGAAGTTGATAATTGGTAATACAGAGTTAGGCACGGTAAAGATTACTGGGAAAATTGAGTATATTCCTTTGGACAGTGAAAGTAAAACTGCTCAGGCTACCTAAAACTGAGTTCCTACATGGAAAGGGAGAAACAGCTAATTGAAACGGCTACACACCTCAAAGGTTATTTCCACATTTTCTGTTCTATTATGCTGCGATACGAAAGGAGAGAAGAAGCTTGAAAAGTTTTGGATTCAGTTGTTTCTTTGCGCTTGAGGGGTATCTCAGAGCTGCTAGAGTTGAGAGTTGGCTTGGATGGATTTTTAGTTTCTTTTTTGGTTGCATCTTTCTAGGTTTGCCTTCTCTTGAACGCACTGCTATTGCTTCGGTTGCCTTTTTATTGGCTACGGCCAGCATTTTCGTTTTGAATCAATATTTTGACAGAGAAGAAGACCAGAAAAATGTAATCAAGTCTAATCTGCCTGTCGCATCCGGAAAGATGACGTCTCAAAAAGCGTTAATCTTTTCGTTTTCACTTATTATTTTATGCTTGGCCTTAACAGTTTTTACCGACATAAGTCTCGCACCTTTATTCCTAATTTATCTTGCATTATGGACAGCATATTCTGCTCCGCCTTTCAGACTCAAAGCAGTGCCGACTGTAGACTTTATTACCTCGGGGATAGGCGCTGGATTGCTTCCATTTTTAATAGGTGTAAGCGTTTCTCGTCCACCAGTCGTTAACATATTTATTATCTTATTAAGTGCAATACCATTGATGCTGGTTCATGGCAGTGGTCACATTTTGCAGGCTTTAGGCGATTACGAAGCAGATCGTAAAGCAGGGATTCAAACTTTTGTTGTGAAATACGGAAGAAAAAAAGGTGCTGCTCTGATGGGTCTTTTATCTTTGGCAACTGGGGCTTTCCCCTTTATTTATGCTGGTTTCGGCTTATTACCTCCCAGCTATATTCCTCTGTTCTTCATACCGCTCCCATTCTGCATACCAATCGCAAGATGTTACATAAACGTACTTAAAGATCCAACAACAGAAAACGTCATCACTTTACATAAAACAGTGAGAAAATACGGAATACTCATAATGTTTGTGGTAGGGATTTACGTACTTGCAGAAAAAATTCTCGCCTTCTAAGTACAACTTTCACGCTTAATGCTAATAGAAAGGGATGAAAAATGAGTTACTGGTGAACTCTTGAGTTTGATAATGCTTTATTTGAAATGTTGCCATTGATTTTTCTTGATTCTTTTGCTTTTCTTTTTGTATGTTTGTTATGAAGAACAGGCTAAGAAGTTTTTCTCTTGCTAATTAAGTCCATGAGAACTTCTTTGATTGGTCTGTTGAACATTCCCCGCACTTTTCTGAGCAGATTCTCACCACTATTGGTTAATGAATAATATCTTATCCTTCTTTTCCCCTTTCCAACCCATTCTGCAGCAGCAAATCCTTCCTTTTCTAACCTGTGAAGAAACGGATATACTATGCTCGGCTTTAGCTTTCGTCCTGTTAACTTCTTAAACTCGAGGATAAGCTCATAACCATGTCTAGGTTTTCGTGACAAAAGCCACAGTATAATTGGCTTCTCAAGACCGCGTAAGAATGCATCACGAACTTTAACCATTTTCCTCGAAAGTATAGTTTAAATTTTGATATATTACTCTTCCGTTTTCATTAAAGGAAGTTTACATTTTATATTAAGGCATTGAGCTATAGATGCATGAACAAGTATGATGCTGATTGATAATTGAAGGGGAAGAGCCACTGATGAAGGAACTGGAAAAAGACTTAGTTAAGGCTACTATAAGGGGCTTCAGCAGAGTAATCATCCTTTGGTTGATAAGTCAGAAACCCATGTCCGGATATGGCATAGTTAAAGAATTGAAAAGGTTAACTGGGCAGAAGTTTCATTCCGGTGTTGTGTACCCTCTGCTATACGAGTTAGAAGAAAACAAACTGATTGCTGGAAAATGGATGCGGAAGGGCAGAAGACGCATCAAATATTATTCACCGACAGAGGAAGGAAGAGAACTGCTAAACCTTATACGAGAACTCTTCAAAATGCCAGTAAAAGAGATTCTGAAAGACTTCATCACTTCTTATGCATGACAGACTTCCGCTTTTAACTTTAGCTAAGGCACTCATTACTATCACATCTCGTTTCTCCTTTCTGCCTAATTTCTTAATTGTTTTCTAAAGAAGTTAACATATTGCATGGTTTTTGTTAAAGGAACTGGCGCGTCTGTCTTCGTCATTTGCGGAAACGATACCTCCCTATCGTTTTCTGCGTCAAGATGCCTGTAATGTTCCGTTCAATTTTAATTGGCTCGTCAAGGCTCGTCAGCTTTCGCCTAGACGTGCGTGTGCGATAGTCTACCCCCGGGGTTTAATATATGATCCAAATATCTGCCCAAAATCCGTAACGTTGTTTAGAAAAATGTATATGTTAGATTTCCCAATTAGGTTGAAAGGTTGATGGAGAGTAAGCGTGTTGAAAAAAATCTTAGAGGTTAGATGGCATGGCAGAGGCGGTCAAGGAGCATGGACAGCCAGCGAACTGTTAGCTCGAGCAGCAATCCACGAGGGAAAATACATTCAATCCTTTCCAGAGTTCGGTCCGGAACGGATGGGTGCGCCAGTAGCCGCCTTCACGAGAATAAGCAACGAGCCAATTCAAGTACACTGCGCAGTCTATAATCCTGATGTGGTGGCTGTTTTAGACCCAACATTGCTAAAAACTGTTCCGGTTACTAAAGGATTAAACGAAGAGGGAACAATCATAATTAACTCGAAGGAAAATCCTGCTGACGTGAGAAAAGTGCTTAACACGGATAAGGGCAAGGTTTGGACTGTTCCAGCAACAGAAATCGCAATGAGAATTTTGGGAAGACCTATAACAAACACAGCTATGTTAGGAGCCGTCGCACGCATAACTGGAATAGTCAGTTTGGAGAGCATCGAAAAAGTCGTTAGGGAACGTTTCCGACGGGATATTGCCGAGAAAAACGTTGCTGTGGTGAAAGAAGCTTACAAGGAGGTAAAGTCCGAGTGACATCTCAAGAAAAAAGTTGGAAAGAAATTCCAATAGCTGGAGTCTGCTGGAAGCCGAGCACTCAATATTTGACAGGAGATTGGAGAGCTCTTAAGCCTTTATGGGTTGAACTTGTGTCGCCATGTACGTTTAATTGTCCAGCTTGGAACAATATTCCTCAATGCTTTAAGAATATTCGGGATGGGAAGCTTACTGAAGCGGCTGAAGTGTTTTTGGAGACGAATCCGTTTCCATCCATTACTGGCAGGGTTTGCCCTCACCTTTGTGAGCAACATTGTAACCGCAGCGAATATGACGAAGCCATATCCATACGATCTATCGAACGGTTCTTAGGCGACCTCGATCTCGAAAAAAAGACTGGAAGCGAATTTTATAGTGTCTCTCCGGAGACTGGGAAAAAAATTGCGGTGATAGGCGCTGGACCCGCTGGGCTTTCCGCAGCTTACTATCTACGGAAAGCAGGTCATAAAGTGGTCATATTTGAGAAGGAGGAAAAACCCGGTGGTATGCTTACCTATGGAATACCGGCGTACAGGCTTCCGAAACAAATAGTGGATAAAGAAATAGCTGCGCTTACAAGGATGGGTGTTGAAATTAAAACAAACGTCAATGTTGGTCTTGACATAAAGTTTGATTACATTCGAAAAGAGTTTGACGCAGTGTTCCTAGCCACAGGCGCATTAAAAGAGAGAGACATAGGAATACCAGGCGAAGAACTGCTAATGTCCGGTTTGGATTTTCTAAAAAAAGTAAACGAAGGGTTAAGGGAGACTCCGGGAAAAGAAGTTGCAGTGATAGGTGGAGGAAACGTTGCAGTTGATGTAGCTAGAACCCTGAAGAGGCTGGGGGCAATTCCAACAGTTCTTTACCGGAGAACTGAAAAGGAGATGCCTGCCGTAAGCGAGGAAACAGACAAAGCTAAAGAAGACGGCGTAAAATTCAACTTTCTAACTCAGCCAGTAGAAGCGTCAAAAAAGAACGGGAAAATGGTGTTAACATGCATAAAGATGAGGCTTGGAGAACCCGACGCCACAGGCAGAAGAAGACCCATACCCATAGAGGGCTCAGAATTCACGTTGGAGTTTGATGCTGTGATAAAGGCGGTTGGCGAGAGACCCGACACAACATGGATTCCTAAAGAGTTTCTTAACGAGAAGGGTTGGATAAAAGTAAACAGATTGACATATCTGGTTGCTGAAAATGTTTTTGCAGCAGGAGACTTAACGTCAGGTCCAGCAACGGTTATAGAAGCCATAGCTGCTGGAAGGAAAGCAGCCAAAAGCATAAACCAGCATCTAAAAGGAGAGGAAATTAAGCCTGAAACACCCCTAGAAGAACCTGTAAAATTCGAAGAAATGAACATTGCATATTACGAACCAGCAGAAAGAGTGAAAACTCCGGAGCTTCCTCCACAAGATAGAATGAAGATGTTTGATGCCGAAGAGGTTTTGAGCATAAGCTTAGAGAATGTTAAAAAGGAAGCTGAAAGATGCTTCAGTTGTGGTTACTGCAGAGTATGTGAACTTTGCTCAATTTTCTGTCCAGACTCTGCTGTACAATTGAAGGATGATGAACCAGAATGTAACTATGACTTCTGCAAGGGCTGTGGGATATGTGCAAACGAGTGTCCATGTAGAGCCGTAATTATGCAGATGGAGGGAGAATGAATGGAGCCTGTTAAGCAAAAAATGTTAGCTTTAAACGGAGATGAAGCGGTTGCGTATGCTGTAAAACAATCAGACGTGGATATCGTATCAGCATATCCTATAACTCCTCAGACAATAATTGTTGAAAAATTCAGCGAATACGTGGCTAATGGTGAAGTTGACACCGAATTCATCTGCGTTGAGTCCGAACACAGTGCACTGTCAGCGTGTTTAACCGCTTCAGCCATGGGTGCAAGGACATTCACCGCCACAGCATCAGCAGGCTTAGCCTTAATGCACGAAATTCTCTATGTAACTTCGGGATGTCGTGCACCAGTAGTCATGGCTGTTGCTAATAGAGCTTTATCAGCGCCGATAAACATTCACTGTGATCATTCAGACAGCATGGTTGAACGGGACTGCGGCTGGATACAAATGTATGCTGAAAACTCACAGGAAGCCTACGATTCTATAATTCAAGCTTTCAAAATTGCTGAACACCCAGAAATTACGTTGCCAATCATGGTTGGCTTAGACGGTTTCACCTTAAGCCACACACTGGAAAACGTGCATGTGCTTCCAGACGAGGTTGTCAAAAAGTTTGTTGGAACCCGCAGATTCCCGCTTATAACAACTCACCATGGAAAAACTGCACCTTTAAAGCTAGACTTTGAAAATCCAATGACCATTGGACCATTAGATTTACCAGATTACTATTTTGAGCACAAGAGACAACAGGAAGAAGCCATGAGAAAAGCACAGGAAATTATCCGCCAAATCCATGAAGAATACGCGAAGGTAAGCGGGAGACGATACGGAGATGGACTCCTCGACGCATACAAGCTTGAAGACGCTGAAATAGCCATAGTATGCGTGGGCTCAACCGCTGGAACCGTAAAAACAGTTGTAAACAATCTGAGAGCAGAAGGGATAAAAGCCGGACTGCTGAGAATCCGCA
>DAOUSM010000135.1 GCA_030627225.1 Candidatus Bathyarchaeota archaeon
CGCCACGTTGGCATCGTGGAGGCCGCGGGTTCAAATCCCGCCCCGTCCACTGCAAAACCTATGGTTTCTGCTCTTCCCTTATTGTTTCATGTTTCTAAATAGTCTATTATGCTTAAAAGAACTTGTTCTGTGACTCTGCTTATGTTTAAACCGTGAAATCTGGCTCTTTCAAGCAAGTTTGTAGGTAGCGTTATGCTTACCGTCTTTTTGTGAGTTTTCACTTTTACTCGATTAGTTTGAGTAGTTTGAGTCGAGTAATTTTCGTGCAGTTTACTCCTAGCTTATTCCTTCTTTTCCTCCATTTCCTTGTAGAGTTCAATGTAGCCACAGTTTTTGCAGTAAAGGGGTAATTTTGTCTTGTAAACTTTGTCTTTCTTTGGTAAAGTAAGCTAAGGTAATAGTCGTGGTATAACCAAAAAGACGGTGGCCTTTTTCCATTTCGCCGCCACTTTGGGACAATTCTTAACTCTGATAACCTTTAAGAACAGAAACGGTTACTTTACCAAGTAACCCATCCAAGCGTCTGGATTTTGATATTTCACTTTGGGCCCAGATTCCCATAACGCTTTTAGAAGCGTGAGGAAATCTTTGCTTGAAAGTCTCTTCCTCACATCCAGTCCCCTATGATTTACATAGAACTCAAACGCACATAAATCAAATTCCGAATACACAAACATATCAAAAAATGATATCTGTAATATTTTAGTTATTTTTTAACAGAATAGCCTAACCTTAACTAAAGCAAAAAACATAATCACAATAAACCTATTCAGTCTTGAGTTTTCTCTACTTCATTCTTTTCATCACTTGTAAGATTTTCCACAGCCAAATTCCCTATCTCCAAAGACGAATAAATTTTACAAAATATATAATTTATGCATACACACGAAAGTATGTTTGAATGTTCACCTTTTTCCAAATAGTTTGTCTTGATATTCTCTCCATTGAGTTTTAACGTAGGGCCCTAAGCTTCGATATTGGAGACTCTGACAAAAAGAAATAGGGAATTAGTTGAGAATGGTTAGCTGAGCTTTATCGTTTCTTTCAGGAAGTTAAAGGTTAAATCTTTTTTCTAACATGTAAATTAATAGAGATGTGTGAGGGGAATGGTAGAGAAAAATTTTCTCCTTCTCTCCTTTCTCCTATATACCATTCTCCTCATGAAGAGAGGGTCGTAAGCAAGTTCAACCGCATAGAGTTTATGAAAAATCTTATAGAACAATCTTCTATCAACCAGTCATGGTAAAAACAGAAGGAAAAAAGGGTTATTTGAGAACGGTTAATTCGCGTTTATATCGATTCTTGATATATATCAGCCATTGAAAGAACCGATTTATTAAGATATACGATAAGATATCACGAGAGGGATTAAATGAACGGAAAAAATAGAATGGCTGCCTCTGAAAGAATCGAGTTAATTAAAGCACGTGTGCCAATGCTCCTAAGTCAACTTTATCGTAGATGTTTTTAAGCTTCTCAACACCTTTGAATACTGCTTCTTTCATTCCAAAGAGGATAATTCTTTGCTTGAAGAATACAATTTTATGCGGTGGATTGGATGTCAAGTTCTACTTCTTGGAGGAGAGGGCGGCACGATATAATTATGAAAATTCTGAAAAGTTTAATATATGCTGCTGAGAATAATATATAAAGCCTTTTCGGAAGGACTCGGAGAGCTAAAACTTCTGTTTTCTCCGGAAATTGTTAAAATGTCCAAGTTAAGAAGGAACGAGTAGCAAATGATGTCAAGTAAGATGAGAATAACTGTTCGCCCTAAAAAGATTGTGAGGTTCTCTAAGACACGTGTTAGTTTTTACATGAAATATGCCTCTGTTGTCTTCAAAACTTTGAGAAAACCTTTGTTTCAAAAGTTCCTTGATTGGATATTGAAAAGAGAAAACATAAAGGAACATAAGGTTACGAAAGTTCAAGTCATGGTTTTTCCGTTTCGAAAGGAGAACGGAAAGGGACTTGCCGGAAAATGCAATGGAAAAGGCGAAATCTTCATCTATCCGAAAAGACTGGAGTTTTGCCGAAAACTGATACGAAATTGTGGGAAAGAAGAGGGTTACTCTTACATTAAGAACAGGGCCCGGGCCACTTTTATACATGAGCTTTTACACATAAAGTACTCAAGTGATGAAGAAAAAGTTAGGGAACTGACAAGGAAATATTTCAAAATCTTTACTCAACATCAAAACACACAAAACTCAAACACACATAACATTTAAAAAGGTTATTCACGCAGTAAAACCGCTCTGCTTCGCTTTTATCAGCGTACGCTAATACCTTGTTTCTTATCCTACATCTATCCGGGAGTGACGAATTTAAACGAAAGTTTTCAGCCTAGCCCATCCGACTTTTAAATACAATTAGCGCCTCTAGGCGAATAAGATTAATTAAAGAAATGATATTACCTAATGAGGTTTAATTGTTGACTGAAACCATGTCTATTAATGAAGAGATAGTTGAAAGGAAGACGATTGTTTACAAAACTCTTGTTGACCCCACAGTGGTAAAGGTTGCTGGGGAGAAGCTTAAGAACGAGTTATTTGTTAGATTTAGATTTTGGAAGCCTAAACCCGAAGAAATACAATTTGTTTCAATGGACAAGTATTATGAGCCATACATCGTAATTAGCGGAAAGTACATCATTGATTATTACCGCAAATGCGTCTACACGATTAATGTTGACGAGAAAGTGCGAGAAGTTATTCTTTTAAATCAGAAACTTAAGCCTGAACAAACAAAGGAGGCATCTGCGAAGGGTTATAAGGTGATTAAACTCGAGGGTGAAGAGCGTCTGCTATATGAGTATAAAGCTTCTCTTATCCTAGACAAATCTGGTCATGAGGTCCCACCCGAACAGCTACCATCTGCTCCTTCCGAGGAGCATCCCAAGAAAATGTTAGCTGAACTCGGCGAAAAAGCGAAAGAACTGGAAATCGCTCCAGACGCGGATGTAGATGTCATCAGGTCCAAAATAGTTAAACGACCAATGGATATAAAGCGAATTGTCCATGAACTGTTTGAAGTTACTGAGCGCGCCTTAATCTACACTCCAGTCTATAAGGTCTTGTTTCAAAACGTAAAGACAGGCGAGGTGAAGGCTATAGAATTTGACGGTGTCACTTCAAAGAGAATCCAGCGGAGATAGATCTGGATATGGTTCTCCTTATCTGCTCGAGCGCGTGCTAACATTTATTGGGGTTCATATGCATTAGGTGTTTCAGAATTTGCCTACTTTTTCTCCTACCTTATAGTAGAATCCTTCTTCATCTACCCACTTAAATAATAGACCATCTTTCCAGTTGTAGCCTTCACGAACATGAACCGCCAACACTTCACCTATAAACCAGACATGATCGCCTACTTCCACTTCTTTAACAACCTTA
>DAOUSM010000068.1 GCA_030627225.1 Candidatus Bathyarchaeota archaeon
CTTCTATATTGTTTATTTGAATGTTACAGATAGTCTTGGGAGCATTGCGAAATCAAACGAGGCCTTGGTAACTGTGGCGCCTAAACTCACAGTTTCCATTTCCCCAACGTCAGATTCTATACTTCTTGGGCAATCAGTTGAGTTCACATCAACAGTTTCAGGGGGATATGCACCCTACAGTTATCAATGGTATGTGAATGATAGTCCGGTTTCAGGTGCAACTTCTGCCTCTTGGGCCTTCATGCCAACCTCAGAGGGCAATTACTACATTTACTTAAAAGTTACAGACGCAGAGGGCAACATTGCCCAATCAAAAGCAGTAAGAATCGTAGTTAGCGCAGTTCCTGTTGGAGGCTACAGCGTTTCCATTAAAGGATACACCATTGCAAAGCCATTAACATTTCACCTTGCCCTAGTAGTAATTCTTGCTGGCTTGTTTGTTGCGTTCAGACGCAAGATGCTTAGAGAAAACAGATAAGTCCAATTTTCAACTCTACATTATCTAGCGTTTCCATAACATTCTAAAAATTTCTTTGGAGAGATTCGTCTTAGGTGCGGGGGGTGGGATTTGAACCCACGAACCCCTACAGGACAGGCTCCTGAAGCCTGCGCCTTTGACCAGGCTCGGCAACCCCCGCAATTATGGAAATATGTAAAGAAAAGGTTTAAGAGTTACTGTTTCTTTCAATAGAAACGGTGTATTTGAATGCCGACTCACGGTTCACTTTCAAAGGCTGGAAAAGTTAGGTCACAGACTCCCAAAATACAGCCTACACCAAAGAAGAGACCAACGCCTAGATCCAGAAACAGGCGGAACTATGAGAAGAGGATAGTTCTTCAGAGAAAGCCCGGACAGAACTGGGTCTAAAAGACTTTAAAGTTTTTATTCTTATCGGCGTACACTAGCAAACATGTTAGAGACTACGCTTGCAATTTTAAACGCTAACGTAATAACTTTGAATCCGAAGCAGCCTAAAGCCGAAGCAATAGCCATCCGAAACGGAAAAATAATGGCTGTGGGCTCAAAAAAGGAAATTCGCAAACACATAAGTGATAAAACAAAGGTGGTTGATGCCAAAAACAAAACTGTGATTCCAGGATTTGTTGACTGTCACGTGCACATGACAGGGTTTGGACAGTTTCTGCAGACTTTGGACCTGAGGAACGTGAAATCAATAAGGAAGATGCAGCGGAAACTGCGGGAATACGCCCAGAAAAACCCTGAAAAAAGCTGGATTCTAGGAGGGAGATGGGATCAAGAGAGGTTTGCTGAGAAGCGTTATCCAACTCGTTGGGACTTAGACGCTGCAGTTAAAGATAAGCCAGTTTTCCTAATTCGTGTCTGCGGGCATATAGGTGTCGTCAATAGTAGGGCCTTGCAACTGGCTGGAATAACAAGCGAAACAATGGTGGATGGTGGGAAAATAGATTTAGACAAGGCTGGCAGGCCTAACGGAATATTACGAGAAAAAGCCCTAGAACTTGTTTGGAAAGCAATTCCGAAACCAAGCCCAAAAGAGCTTAGAGAAGCTTGCATCTTAGCCTGCAAAAAGGCTGTTGAAGCTGGACTTACCTGCGTCCACTGGATTGTAGGTTCCGCTGAGGAAATACGCGTCATACAAGAGCTCCATTTTGAGGGAAAACTACCTCTAAGAGTTTATTTGGGCATCCCAGTAGAACTTCTTGACGAACTAGTTAATTTGGGGCTGCTTACAGGCTTTGGAAATGAAATGGTTAAAATAGGTTCTGTTAAGATTTTTGTCGACGGCTCCCTTGGAGCACGAACCGCAGCATTAAAAGAGCCTTACTCTGACAAGCCCGAAACAAGAGGCATGATGCTCTACACGCAAAGAAAACTGAATAAGCTTGTTCTGAAGGCTCACAAGGCTGGGTTGCAATTGGCTGTTCACGCCATAGGCGACCACGCCATAGAAGCCGCTCTAAAAGCTTTTTCAAAAGCTCTGAAAAAGTTTCCACGGGAAAATCATAGGCATAGGATTGAGCATTGCTCCGTTCTTAATCCGAAGCTAATTAGGCGCATGAAGCGTTTAGGCTTAATAGCTTCTGTTCAACCCCACTTTATTATTTCTGATTTTTGGGTTGTAAACCGTGTTGGCAAAGATAGGGCACGTTGGGTTTATCCATTCAAAACTCTCATGGATGATGGATTGATTGTTGCTTCTGGGTCAGACTGCCCGGTGGAACCCATAAATCCCATTTTAGGTGTTTGGGCAGCTGTGGCGAGGAAAAGCTTTCCAGAAGAAAGCCTTACTATGGAAGAGGCTTTGAGAACCTACACTTTGAATGCTGCTTATGCTTCTTTTGACGAAAATAAGAAAGGGACAATTGAAGTTGGAAAATTTGCTGATATAACAATTTTGTCAGACGATTTGTTTGATGTTCCGCCGAAAAAGATTAAGAGAGCCATTGTAGAGATGACGATTGTTGATGGAAAGATTGTTTATACACGGAAGTTTAGTTCAACGAATTCGATGCATAGCTGAAAGAAGCTTTTCCACCAACTTCCTCATAAGCTGCTGGTTTATGAAGTCATCCGCTAGCCCGCCTTTTCTCCAAGCATCCGGATACTTACAGTTTCTTGTAGCAATTACGGCTGTTCCAGCAATTAACGGCTCTATTCCACCGTAACCGCTCGAAAGCCCGGATAAGATCCCTTGTAAAGTGTGAGTGTTCCCTAAACTTCCTACAACAAAAATGGCAACGGGCTTATTCTTCCACAGTTTACTATTCTCTTATTCTCTCGTTTGGAAAGCTTCTATTGTTACTGAAAAAGTGTTTATGTTAGAGAACACTTCCAGACTGTGTACTAGTGATTTGAGCCTCAGCTTTCCTGAAAAAGATGAAGTACAACGAGCTCGCTATGAAATAGGTAACTGTTGTGAAGAGAAATGGTGTAAAGAAATCATTACCCGTCATCATTTCACCAGAAATTGAAGCAGTTATAGCTCGAGGAATGTTATCAGCCATAATCATGAAACCGCTGGTTGTAGCACGCTCCGTATCTGACACAAGTTCCATCTGCAACGTCATACTTATAGGCCCAGCCATGTTCATTAAGGCTCCTCGAAGAATATAAGCGGTTGCAGCTAAAGCTAGGTTTGGTGAAACTGTAATAAGCATAATGAAGGGCATGGAAAGAAACTGGCAAACCACAACACTTTTGACCTTACCAATCTTGTTTGACAATAGTGGAGCTACAAGCGTGCCTATGCCCAACGTAACACTACCTAAGGCAGATATAACGCCTATCTGCTCGGAGGTAGCAACAAATTTTAGTTTGAAGAATATGTTGAAAAGGGGAACTATGAAGCCTGCGCCGAAGCCTATGAGGGCTGTTGGAATCATAAACTTAACTATAGTCCCTGGACTTTTAATGTTCCTTAAGCTTAAGAGAGCCTTTACCTTTTGTCTTTGCACAGTTCTATCTTCTCTTATAAGTAGTAATGGAATTATGGCAACCATGGCCAGAACTATGGAAATCAAAAGCGTTATGCGATATCCGATGGCTGATCCATTTTCCGCGCCTGTGGCAAGACCTAAAAGGGAGTTGAATAGGTCGGGCATAACACCACCTGCATAACTGCCCACAACGCCCATAATCACCATTATAGTCCAGTCCACGCTGAACAGATACGTGCGTTCTTCTGGTTGACTGTTCTCCATCATGAAAGGAGCTGAAGCCACCCACCCTACAGTGCCTATTAAACCAGAAGTGAGACTTGCAAAAAGGAGGATAGATGGTTCAAGAACGATTATTTGCACAAGACTGACGAGGTTTGAAGTCAAACCGATAAGCAGTGACTTTTTAGGGCCAAAGCGTTCGCATAGTAAACCTGCTGGCAAAGCCACAAACCCCGTGGCTATAGCGCTCATCATAAACATGTTGCCTATGAAATCTGGTTGGAAACCTACTTCCTTTAGGTTCAGATATAGGTTGAAAATAACTCCCCAAATGCCGAAGCTTAAACCCAGCAAAGTGGTTATTACTAGATAGAGTTTGGCGTTACGACTAAGCATGCTTAAACGCTGAATGTATCGCTTTCCTTCTGAAATAACTTGCAAAGTTAACCCTTCGGTATAGGAACATGGTAAAATAAGGAGCATACTGTGGATATTAGCCTTTATTTTTTAGCTGGGTTTATTTGTATGTTCTCATGTCATTTACTTTGGTTGTCGTCGGTTTGAGTGTGAATGAAGCCTTAAGGGAAATCATTGAGACCCTCATGCGTATTCCTTCACCCAGCCGCGCCGATGTTAACCGCGTCAAGATGCAAGTTGCCGCCAAACATCAACTTGGAAAAGTACCTTCAAACTCTGAAATAATACGTTTGCTTAAGACTGAGGAGAAACGCAAACTTCTCCCCCTTTTACGAAGAAAGGCAACACGCACAATCTCAGGCGTCACAATTATAGCTGTAATGACTAAACCTTATCCTTGTCCACAGCCTGAGCCATGCGCATATTGTCCAGGCGGACCACCCTTCGGCGTGCCCCAAAGCTACACCGGTTTTGAACCCGCTGCAATGCGTGGACTGCAAAACGAGTTTGACCCGTATTTACAAGTTAAAAGCCGCATCGGGCAACTAGAAGCCATAGGGCATAATGTCGACAAAATAGAATTAATTGTTATGGGCGGAACTTTCCCAGCCACACCCTTAGATTACCAAACATCGTTTATTCAACGTTGCTTAGACGCCATAACGGATAAAGAATCAGCCAGCCTCGAAAAGGCTAAGAAGAATGCAGAAACAAGCAGAATCCGTAACGTTGGCATAACCGTGGAAACACGTCCAGACTGGGCCAAGGAAACGCATGTAGACCAAATGCTTAGCCTGGGTGTAACACGTGTAGAATTGGGTGTTCAAAACCCAAACGATGAAATCTACCGCCTAGTCGGCAGAAAACACACAGTTCAAGACATAATAGAAGCCACACGCATAATGAAAGATGCCGGACTAAAAATAGTATACCATCTCATGCCAGGGCTCCCCGGTTCAAACCCTAAAAAAGACCTAGAAGCCTTCAAAGGAATCTTCATAAATCCCGCTTTTAAGCCCGACATGATTAAGATTTATCCATGCCTAGTTTTAAAAGGCACAAAAGCCTATGAATGGTATCATAAAGGCACATATAAGCCATACACAAACGAGGAAGCAGCAAACATAATCGTAGAAATCAAGAAGACTGTTCCACATTGGATACGTATAATGCGTGTTCAACGCGACATCCCTGCACCATTAATTGTTGCTGGAGTGAAGAGAAGCAACCTGCGCCAACTGGTACAGCGGAAACTAAAAGACCAAGGCATAAAATGCAAATGCATACGATGCAGAGAAGTCGGACACAGAATGCTAATAGACAAAATCAAGCCGAACCCAGAAAAAGTAGAGATGTTAACCACACGGTATGCTGCATCTGAAGGTGAAGAAATATTCATTTCAGCAGAAGACAAAGAAAATGACGTTTTAATCGGCTATTTGAGGCTGAGAATTCCCTCGGAAAAAGCTCACAGACCAGAAATAAAGGCTAAAACATGCTCCATAGTACGTGAACTCCACGTTTACGGCCCCCTCGTTCTGGTGGGCAAGCACCTAGCCAAAGCATGGCAACACAAAGGCTACGGCGGCATCCTTCTAAGCGAGGCAGAACGCATATCAAAAGAGGATTAC
>DAOUSM010000035.1 GCA_030627225.1 Candidatus Bathyarchaeota archaeon
GCAACCGCAGACATAGGAGACTATAATATTGTAGACCCATTTCACAAAAAAGCATATGGAATAACGGCGATTAATTACACCCGAGATGTGGAAAATTTTGCAATAATGAAAAAAATAATCGATAAAATAGTCGATAAAGACGATCCAATGGCGAAATACAAATCACCAACTGACATGGGTGTCAACATGGTTAAAGAGGGAATAATCGATGATGATGTAGTGCGTGAAGCAAGTGAGGAAGAAATCGTGAGACGCTATTTCAGGTATCACAGAGAATTTGTAGAGGGCGATACTCCCTACGATACACTTGAGAGAATGGAAAAAATTGTGAAAAAAGCAGGTGTCAAACCCGAAGATCGTTCTGTTGTCCTGCCAGCAAGAGAAGCAGCGGAGGACGCTAGAAAAAGAAAAGACGAGGGGAAAGGATATAAAGGTGTGTTCTGTGGTGCGGCAATCGAAATCTTTCTGAATTCAGGCAAAACCGTAATCGTAACAGGCAAAAATTCGCCACTACTCTACGCTGAATCGGCGGCGATTCTAAACGCAACAAAAACCATTGCAGAAATACCGGATGAAATCGATGTGATATCTCCAAATGTAATCCGAAGCGCTATACGATTAAAGAACCTAATGAGGTTAAGCAGCACAGCATTAGATGTAAAAGAAATACTCGACGCCTTAGCTGCAAGTGCAGTATCGGACAAGAATGCACGCAGATGCTTAGATGCATTGGATAAATTGAAAGGTTGCGAAATGCACACTACCCATCTTATGAACGAAAGCAGCGAAAAAGCGCTGAACCATATAGGCTTAAACTTAACGACAGATGCAAGATTACCGTTTCCCGATGAACCTTTTCGTTCCTAACTATTTTACTTAAAAACCACAAAACTACACACCTGTTGCCACAGCGTGCGCAACCAACTAACGTTTTTTAGAAGGAACGCCTATTTTTATTCTGGAGAATACAATGGTGATATGGGAACTGCTGTTTTTGTTCTTGTTAGCAGTTTCTGTTGTCTTTGTTATTGGTTTGATATCATGTGCTCTTTTAGCGTCGGATTGGCGAATGAAGCCGGTATTGGATATCTATAAAAGATTCTACGAAAATATTAAACGAAAGTTTAAGGGTTATTAGTTCTGGGTTCCTACAGGTTGAAAGACGCCAGAAGCTTCTCCGCAGAGGAGAGACCACTATCTATAAAGTGTTTAAGACTGCAAGCGTTCAGCCCGACTTATAATCGAATCCATTTGCTCTTTGTTAAGCGGTAAACTGTGGAGATATTTCCCGCGAAGTTTTAAATCTTTTAGAAATGTTTCCTTAACAGGCAAGGGCTTTTCAAATTTTATGATGTATTTGAATTCTATGGCTTTTTTCCATCCCCATTTTTCGCATTCTCGTCTTTCCTCTTCAGAAAGTTCATCCTTTTCGTAGATATTTCCTATTACGCCATAGCCTATGACGGCGTCTCCGATTTTGGTTTTGTGCGTGAATATTATTGTTTGCCCCACTTTCCATTTTCTGCGGGCACCAGTATAGTAGATGGCAAGGTTGAAAACTTGGTCAACCCACTTCTCGGTTGCTATCCTTAAAATATAACCGTCGGCTTCTACCATAAAATTCTCCCATCTTTTACTTTTTATGGGTTTATGGCTATTTTTATTTCGCTCTTAGATGTGGAAAGTATTTCGAAGGCTTCTTTGATTTCCTCCAGCCTCATTTTACGCGTTATAAGGGATCTAACATCAAGCGTTCTGGAAGAGATTAGGTTTAGGGCTTTTCTAAAATGTAAAGGTGTTGCATGAAAAGTGCCTAAAACTGTTGTTTCTCCGTAATGAAGCAGTTCTGTGTTAACTTTAATTTCTGTTCCGGGTGGGCATCCGCCAAACTCTAGGACTATTCCGCCTTTTCCAACGAGTTTTAGGGCTTGCTCCCATGTGGCTGGTAATCCTATGGCTTCGATTACAACGTCTGCACCATACCCATCTGTTAATTGCCTAACCTTTTCCACAACGTTCTCTCTTCCAGCATTAATCGTTTCATCTGCACCAAGTTTTTCTGCAAAGTTCAGTCTTTCATCTACAAGGTCTATGATTATCGTTTTTTCAGCACCAATTTTTTTAACAGTTAAAAGATGTAGTAATCCTATTGGTCCAGCACCAATTATTGTCACAGTGTCGCCTAGTTTCACCCTTGCCTCTTCAACTCCATGTAACACACATGCTAACGGTTCAGTGATTGCAGCTTCTTCATATGAAACGTGCTGTGGAATTTCTTGCATATTCACCAGAACCATACGGGCTGGAACCTTGATGTATTCTGCATAGGCTCCCCAAAGCCAAATCATGTTTTCGCAAAGGTTATACTTGCCTTTCTGACACATCATGCAATGCAGACATGGAGCACTGTTGCCAGCACGGACACGCATACCCTTTTCTGGCCATTCTAACCCTTCACCGACTTTAACCACCTCGCCCGCCCATTCATGCCCGAAGATTGTTGGAAGTTTTATTACCCTTTCAACGTAGCCCCTTTGAAAGATCTTTAGGTCTGTGCCACAAGTTGTGGCTGCTTTAACCTTGACGAGGACTTCGCCAGCCTCAATCCTTGGCACTTCGACATCTTCAACTCTTAGGTCTTTTACACCATAAAGCTTGGCTGCCTTCATTTTCATCCCTCACCTAAAACCATGACTTTCAAACTTTCCTTGTTTTCTAAGGCTGTTTTAAACGCTTTATCTGTTTCCACAAGCCTGAAACGGTGAGTTATCAAATCTTTCACGTTTATTCTGCCAGAATTTATGAGTTCTAACGCCGTTCTTGTTTCTAAATGCTAGGTTGAATAAGATGGGATTATCTGGATTTCTGAGAAAAACAGTTCTTTTATGCTTAACTGCAGATATTTTCCAGGCTGAATAGGCGCAAAAACACAGAGTTTTCCACCTTTACGGCAAACGTTTACGCCAGTTTTATACGCCTCTAAATTTGGTGCGGTAACAATTGCAAGGTCTACACCTCTTCCATCAGTCTCAGCCTTAACGACCTCAGTTAAGTCTTCGTTTTCCGGATTAACTGTGACATCTGCTCCAAACTTTTTCGCCACTTTCAGTCGATAGTCAATTAGGTCACTCACAATTGTTTTTGCAGCTCCGAAGATTTTTGACAAGACCGTATGGATTATCCCTGTTGTTCCAGCACCAATTATCGCTACAGAGTCGCCAGTTTGGATTTTACACTTCTTAAGGGCCCTCAAGCAGCAGCCAACTGGTTCAATAAGAGTGGCTTCCTCAAAGGATACATTCTCTGGAATTTTTAAAGTGTCTATTTGAAGGTTTAGGGTTGAAACTTTGAAGTATTCCGCGAATCCGCCCGGTTCAATGTTTGTTTTGTGGAATTGTTCGCATAAAGTGTAGTCTCCATGTATGCAGTAATGGCATGTTAGACAAGCCACATGGTGATGCACAAAAACTCTGTCGCCAACACTGAAGCCTTTAACCTTGCTTCCTTTTTTGACTATTATTCCCGCTGGTTCGTGCCCTAGAACTAATGGAGCACGACTTTTCAGATACCAATCCATCAGGTCTGAGCCGCAGATTCCGCAAGCCTTCATCTCCACAAGAACTTCGTCTTCGCCGATTTCGGGTATAGGTATTTCCTCTATCCTTATGTCTTTTTGGCTGTAATACACGGCAGCTTTCATTTCAGCTCAATCGTTTTTCTATAGTTAAGCACTTAAGACTTTCCAAAATACTAGTTTACCACCTGTGGGTGAGAAGTGATGTATGTAACAAGTGTGGATAAAGTTGAAGAAATTGAAATGAATGTGGAGAGTGCACGCAGCGTGAAAGTTACGTATTTGCTGCATGAAGGCGTAGGAGCCAAAAAACTTCAGTTGAGACTTTTCACGATAGATGTTGGTGGTTACACGCCTTCTGAAAAACATAAACATGAACATGAGGTTTTCATACTTCGTGGAAAAGCCCTTGTTCGAGGAGGGGACACCCAAATCATCGTTAAAGGAGGCGACGTCATTTTTATCCCATCATGGGAAGAACATCAATTTAAGAACATAGGTGAAGAAAAACTTCAGTTTTTATGCACGAAGGAAACGGTTGAGTGAAATCTTCTATAATAATAAGAAATAATGTGTTTTTCATGAAAATCGAAAAATAGGGAAAGCCTCGGTGAATAGGTAGAAGTCTTTAAGGAAGAAAAGACTTAGAAGTCTTAACTCTCAATTTCCAAACCTTTTTCAACTTTTTCCTTAACTTTTCGTAAGAATTCAGCGGCTGGAGCGCCGTCCACAATTCTGTGGTCATATGAAAGGCTTAAAGTCATGAATGGTATCGTTTCGATTTTTCCATCGGTTATAACTGGTTTTTCCGTTATCTTCCCAACACCGAGTATGGCCGCTTCAGGCGGATTAATTATTGGTGTGAAAAATTCAACTCCGTACATGCCCAAATTGGTGATTGTGAAGGTCCCACCAGTCACCTCTTCCCTAGCTAGTTTTCCTTGTCTAGCTTTTTCCGTTAGCTCCTTAACGGCTGTGTCTATTTCTGTAAAAGATTTTCTGTCAGCGTTACGTATGACTGGAACAACTAAACCATATTCCGTAGCAACAGCCACACCCACATTCACATCTTCAAAAATTTTTATCTGATTCCCTTCAAACATCGAGTTTATTATGGGATGTTCAGTTAATGCTTTTGCAACAGCCTTCACAAGAATAGCCGTATAAGACACTTGAAGTTTCTCGCGTAACGCCGCAGCTTTAGAAACGTCAACATCCATCATTATCGTGCTGTGCGGGGCGGTTCTAAAGCTCAAAGAAACCCGTTCGGCAGAGGTCTTTCTAAAACCGCTTAACTGAATAACTTCTTTGACCTTCGGCAGAATCCCACGGGTCTCCTCAATGAACCTTCTAACATCTTCTTCAACTATTCTCCCTTCGGGTCCGCTGCCCTTAACAAGCGACAGATCTATTGCGTACTCTCTTGCTAAACGTTTTGCAGCTGGTGAAGCCAAAGCCCTCTTTTCAGCTTTTTCAACTGCTTGAGGTACCTCAGCAGGTATTTTCGTCTCTAAAAAAGGCTCGTCCGGAGCTGTTATAACCGCTAGAAGCGCGTTAACTGGAACATCAACGCCTTCTTCTACTAGGATTTTTCGCAGTATTCCAGATGCTGGTGCCTCCAAATCATATGTGGCTTTTTCTGAAAGCACTTCTACTATTGGTTCACCTTTCTCGACGGTGTCTCCCTCTTTTTTGTACCATCTGCCAACTGTGCCTTCTTTCATTGTAAGGCTGAGCCTTGGCATAACAACTTTTGTTACCATTTTAGACGACTTCCTTAACTGCTTTGATTATGGCTTTCTCGTCTGGAATTACGTATTGTTCAAGCGGTGGGCTGAACGGGATGGGTGTGTCTGGCTCGGCTACACGTTTTATCGGTGCATCCAAATAGTCTATAGCTTCTTCAGCCACCACAGCGGCGATTTCGGCACTTACACCAGCAGTTTTGCAGTCTTCGCTTACAATCACCATTCTTCCAGTTTTCTTAACAGAATTAATTATCACTTGCTTATCTAGAGGCGTTAAGGTTCTTGGATCAACAACTTCCACGCTTATGCCTTCACCTCCAAGTTCTTCGGCTGCGTTAAGGGCTTTATGAACCATATATAAAGTAGCCACTACAGTCACGTCTGCTCCCTCTCTTTTTACATCCGCCACTCCAAAAGGAATAAGGTATTCCTCCTCTGGAACTTCACCCTCGATTGGATACAACAGTTTATGTTCACAGAAGAAGACGGGGTTGTAGCCGCGTATAGCTGTTTTCAAAAGTCCCTTCGCATCGTAGGGTGTTGATGGCGCAGCCACGTACAAGCCTGGAACGTGCATGAACCATGCCTCTAGGCTTTGCGAGTGGTGAGCTGCTATGTTAACTCCAGCACCGAAAGGTGTTCTAACCACAAGCGGAACCTTCACTTGGCCACCGAACATGTAATGTATTTTTGCTGCTTGGTTTGCAATCTGATCCATTGCTAAGGCTGTCAAATCTCCAAACATTATTTCTGCCACTGGACGCATGCCAGTTATTGCAGCACCTACAGCCGCGCCAACTATGGCTGATTCTGATATTGGCGTGTCTCTTACCCTTTCGTCTCCAAATTCCTCTGCCAATCCTTCTGTAACTTTGAAGGCCCCTCCCCAATATCTACCAATATCCTCGCCTAATAGAAAGACCGTTGGGTCTCTACGCATTTCTTCTCTTAATGCTTCTCTTAATGCTTCTCTGTAGGTTACTTTTCGCATATCTTATTCCTCCATTTAGGCGTAAACGTCTTCCAGGGCTTCTTCTGGAGTTGGATATGGGCTTTCCATGGCAAACTTGACTGCTTCCTCAATTTCAGCTGAAACTTCTTTTTCGATTTGTTGAATTTCAGCTTCCACTAGAGCGTTTGTTTGCAGTAGCCTCTCTTTAAAGCGTTTAATCGGGTCCTTAGCCAGCCATTCCTCAACTTCTTCTTTAGGTCTATACTTAGCCGGGTCAATCCTTGAATGCCCCTTATGCCTATAAGTCTTACACTCAATAAGTGTAGGTCCCTCACCTTTTCTGGCTCTTTCAACAGCCTTCCACGCAACCTCATAAACCGCTAAAACATCATTTCCATCCACAACCTCGCCGGGAATTCCATAAGCTATGGCTCTATCGGCAACGTTTTCAATAGCCATGGCTCTTGATTGGCGTGTTCCCATAGCATAAAGATTGTTTTCACAAACAAAGATTACCGGTAGCTTCCATAAAGCTGCCATGTTTATGCTTTCGTGGAATGTTCCTTGGTTTGATGCCCCTTCGCCGAAGAAGCACGCCACAACTTGGTCTGTGTCCCTAAGTTTTATTGATAAGCCAGCGCCAACGGCTATTGGTATTCCACCTCCAACCACGGCCGTTGCGCCTAACATGCCTATGCTAAAGTCTGCAATATGCATGGACCCTCCCTTGCCTTTGCAGTAACCAGTCTTTTTGCCTAAAATCTCAGCCATAACCCGCTTTAATTCAGCACCTTTCGCTATGCAATGGCCATGTCCCCTATGGGTGCTCGTGATGTAATCGTCTTTTCTGAGGTTGCTGCAAACGCCTACTGCGACGGCTTCCTCTCCGGCATAAAGATGTATTGTGCCTGGAACAAGGTTTTGAGCGTAAAGTTCGAAAACCTTCTCTTCGAAAAAGCGGATTTCAAGCATTTTCCTGTACATTTCAACAAGCTTTTCTTTTGTCAAACTTAACGCCAACTGTTTTTCCATCCCAGATGTATTAGCTTACTTCTTATAGACTTGATGCTTTTATATTATTTTATGATTGTTGATAGCTGAAAAGAAGGACGCCCCTATGAGCCTCAAACGCAGACATGCCATAACAATTTTATATCTAGTTACTGTTTCCTTCCTCTATTCTTTTACTTTTTCACACTTTTCAGCAGCCACACATAGTGAAAATTCAAGCCTTCTTAAGTACGAGGTCGACGACGCGTTTGTTGGAAGCCTCAAACATATGATTCGAATTTATAACAATGAATCCAGCAGAGTTACAGGCGGGAAATTTTTTGTTCCCATCGTTAGAAACGAAACTGCACGTCATTATGTTCTTTATAATATCACTTCACCGATAGGTCAACCAACAATTGTGGGCGATGATTCTGGAAACATATATGCTTGTTGGAATCACATAACGATTGCTGGAAAACAAGCTTTCACTGTGGAGATAAACTA
>DAOUSM010000185.1 GCA_030627225.1 Candidatus Bathyarchaeota archaeon
AACAGGCATATGCCGTTTATTCCACGTTCCTTTGCAAGTCCCAGCATCAAACCGGTGGCCCCCATAATTCTGCCCTTGCTGTAGATTACTGCACCTTTTTCCATGAACTCTGCGGCAAGTCTAGGCGAGGTCGCAGCCACGTAAACTTGAGCTTTGTTTTCTGATATGGGCACTCCACCCTTCGTGACAATAAAACTGCAACCATATTTTTCAACAAAATCTAGTATCTTGCTGCATATTTCATAATGGGCAACAACATCGTCAAAAGAGGGCTGCGTATCACCAGTTACTATGATGAAGTCATTTTTCTCCATAGGCGCAGCATAAAACTCGTATCGTGGCAGGCGACAAATTCCCTTGGAGTTAACTGAAACATAATCCGGAAAGGAGGGTGAATACAACTCTGCAAAGGGTTTTGCTCCACAAAACTTTATCAAAAGATAGGCTGCAATTTTTCCAACATTGCCGAAGCCCGGAAGTCCCTGCACGAAAATTGGATTTTCAAGAACGGGATTGAATATCTGGCGGAAATATGGTTTATCCATCTAGGCAACACCAAAGTCGATAAGTAATGCGTAATACTAAAATGTTTTACTTAAAAAGGTAGTATGTGCGAGTGGTGCTTCATAAAAAGATTTAAGAAACCTTTCGTTCTAGCATAAGATAGCGGGGTGGGGTAGCCAGGATTAACCCGCTGGGCTCATAAGTGCTTAGATGCTCCGAGAGACCCAGAGATCAGTAGTTCAAATCTACTCCCCGCTACCAACATGGTTATTTGTTATCGTAAGCCTTTTAAGTAAGTTTCGGCGCTTCTAGATATGGAGATGTCTATGAGTAAAGAAGTAGAGGAGGCTGTTAAGACAAGCATTACACTTACGCGAAATCTGTGGGAGAGAGCCAAAATAGAGGCTTTGAAGCGCGGGCTAACCTTAACAGAAGTTGTTGAGGCAGCGCTTAAGAAATGGCTTGAAATTGCTGAGAAAGAGCGAGGTAGAGAAAGTGAAAGGTGAAAACTAAAATGGTTCTGTATAGGCTTTTATGGTTGCTCATCGGTATCCTAATAGGCAAACTCCTAATCCCAGCCCTAATTGTTGGCGCGTCAATATTCTTATTCGCATTAATTTTAACGCCTCACTTAATTCTGTTTGCTCTCATTGTGGTCGGTGTTTTGCTAATCATAGTAGGCTTAGCCATCTTAATTTAGGCATAGTCTCTGTTAGGGAAAGTCTTTAGATTCTTTTGATTGCTTAAGTCTTTTCTCGCATTCTTTTTGGAACCAAAGCCATCTTCGGAGATACCATTCATTCCTCCAAATTTCTTCCTGTTCCTTCAACCATTTCTCTGTTCCAACGGTTTTCCGCCTTCGCAGATTTTCTATGACTGGCAGATGATGTAGCCATATGGGATTATAACAGAATTGTATAAGCAAGGAACATGGAAAATCCTCACACTCGGAACATGTCTTAAAACCTTCCCTTTCCACACAGCACTTGTAAATGTCACATTGCCTATGATGTTCTAAAGCGTCGCATTTTCCACATTCGCAACCGCAACCATGACAACTTTTGTAAACAAGATAGTCGATGCAAGCTCCACAATATAAGCCACAAGGTGCAGCAAGCCTCCTTTCAGCAAGCCTCAAGTTTTCCACAGACCATAATGCTTGTGGTTTACCTAAAAATTTTGCGAGAAGAAAGCGTCTTCCCATGTCAAATCGACCCCCCGCTACCAATTTTGTGTTTTTCTCGGAAAAAGACTTAAGTTCCTCTAAAGAGCGTTTGAGTCTGTTTTCGCATTCTTTTTTTGGAACCAGAGCAATCTTCGAGTGTTCCATTCACTTTTGTTCCAACAGCCCTGCGTCTTAGCGAATTTGGAGAAGCTGAGAAGCGAGCTGGGAGATATAATGTTGTAGTTTTCTCGTGTGCTAAAAAATGGGGGATGGGGGAACCGCTGGTTCTTCCCCTTATGTGAAGTATACTCTCACTTCGAAGCGTTCGGTTTTCACGTATAGCAGGTATGCCTCTACGTACAGGTAGAGTATTGTCGGATTCTCTAGGACCACCCTTTCAGGGGAGCTCATTGTTGCGCCAGCGATATTGTATCCTTCGTCCCAGTATATGATCATGTCCATGTCTGAGGTTGGATACTTTGTCCAGTCGTTGATCCACCAGAGTTCGATGATCGCTTTCTCAGTGCCCGGTGGAACGTCGATTTTCATCCAGCCTGTCCACTCACCTTGTGCTAGAGTCCCTTTAATGGTAACGTCGGGAGCTGGTGCTTTTGCCGCGGTGACTGTGATCTTTATGTCGCAGGAGATTACCTCGTAGCTTGTCCAGTCGTTTTCTATTACGATCTTCATGTATCCGGGTTCGATGACTCGTGTGTAGGGGTCCAAGTAGACGCCGGTTACTGCTCCTGACCATGTGGTTTCGTCATCTGTGATGTAGAAGGATGCGTCTCCCCAAACGTTAGCACTCTCTATATAGTAAGCGTACGTGGTTCGTTTGGCGCTTTGGATGTAAACCTCGAAGCTGTTGAGCCCTAGGTTTTCATCTGGATTCAACCAGACATTGGTGATGTCAAGCTTAATGGAGTCTGTTGCTTCGGTGATTTCGAAAAT
>DAOUSM010000114.1 GCA_030627225.1 Candidatus Bathyarchaeota archaeon
CAGTGTAGGGTGCATGGGGGTCTACGCTTACACGAAGCAGTCCGTCAGCCTTATTATGCCAGTTTTTAGCCAAGTCTTCTAGTGCCCTTTTATCTTCGTTTTTCCTCCATGAGAAACATACGTGGCCGACCACTCCTCTTAGACCAGCATCTGCAAAGGCTTTTGCCTCGTTTTCTTCCGGCTTGTAATGGTACATTGTGTTTACGGTTGTGGTTCCGCTCATTATGGATTCTGCGGCTGTTAGCAAGGCTCCCACGTAAATGTCGTGGGGGGTCATTTGTTTTTCTATTGGCCATATCCATTTTTCCAGCCACTCTTGGAGTGGTAAGTCGTCTGCGTATCCCCTAAGCAGGCTCATTGCGGCGTGTTGGTGTGTGTTGATGAGGCCTGGTATGACTACTTTGCCTTTTGCGTCTATTTTCTCGTAGCCTCTTCTATATTTTCTTTTTAGCTCGTGAGTTTTTCCGATGTCTATTATGGTTTTTTCCTCGATGGCGATTGCGCCTTGGTGGATTATTTTTCGGTTGTGCATTGTGATTATGGTTCCGTTGTGGATGAGTGTGTTCATGTTTGGGCACTTCTGTTTTTGTTGTGGTGTGTGGTGATTAGGAGTGTTGTGCCTGCTGTGATGAATATGGCTTCAAAGAATCCATGGGGTAGCATGAGGAGTAAACCTATTATTATGAGTCCTACGCCTATGGTTTCCGTCTTTTCCATTTTGTTCCCTCAGTTTTGATTATCGCGTTTTATATTTTGCTTTGTCGTTGAGCTTTTTAATGTTCTCTTGTTTTGTGTGTTTGCAATGGGTATGGACCCCTCTATTTGGAACGAAATATGTTTTGTTCGGGTTTGGGGTAGTTGGGCATTAGCAGCAGTAGTACCCTCAGGGTTTTGGAAAAAGTTATTAAGTATGCCCTCCCATACTTAGTATGGGTGCCCGTACATGTATTTTGATCCAAGACCAAAAGTTAGGAGGGAAGATCTGTATGATCGCGAAAAAGAACTTGAACAGTTTTCAAATGCTTTGCCGTATGCATCTTTAATTGTCATCACTGGATTGCGTAGGACGGGTAAAACTTCGTTTTTGAATGTGGCTTTGGCTGAGGCGAATCATCCCTATGCTATTTTGGACCTGCGTGGTTTGCCCTATAATCCTTCGCATGCTGATATTGTTCGCAGATTGGAGGGCGCTTTCAACAAGATTAACCGGAAATGGTTTTCTGGTTTGTCTGAAATGTTGAGGCATTTGAAGGGAGTTTCGATCTTAGGAAATATGGTCAGTTTTGATTGGAGTAAAAGGGGCGTTGATTTGCCAGAGCTTTTTGGCAAGGTTGACGCGTGGGCTTCCAAGAACAAGAAGCGGTTTTTGATGGCTTTTGATGAGATACAGCTTGTGCGTGGGGACAAGGGGATTCCGCGTCTTTTTGCGCATATTGTTGATTCTTATCGTAACTTGACGCTTGTGGTGACTGGCTCGGAGATTGGGCTTTTGTTTGATTTTTTGGGGTTTGAGAATGCTGGTTCTCCGCTGTATGGAAGGCACTTTGTTCAGATTCAGATGGGGAATTTCTCTGCAAGTGCGGCGGAGAAGTTTTTGACTCTGGGTTTTCAGCAGGTTGGGTTGGCTGCTCCTTCGGAAGTAATTCATTATGCAGTGCAGAATCTTGATGGAGTTGTGGGGTGGCTCACGTTGTTTGGTGCAAGATGTCGCGATAAGCATAGCTGCTCTAAGGAGATGGTTGACGATGTGGTTTCTGAAGGCGGGAGGTTGGCTAGAGAGGAAGCCCTCAAACTCACTGTGATGTCTCGGCGGTATGGGATTATTCTTAATTTTTTGGCGAAGGTCGGTTCGGCGAGTTGGGGTGAAATTAAAGGCGTGATTGAGGCGAAAGAAAAGCATTCGGTAACGAATTCTGCTGTTTCGAATTTGCTTAACACATTGGTGAAGGTGGGTCTTGTGGAGAAGGTGAATGGCAAATATGGTATTGTAGATGCGCTTTTGGTTAATGGTATTAGACAAGAGGCGCTTCCGGAGTAGGTACGCCTGCCCGTACTAGGTATGGGGAGGGATACTTACGTGCATGTTAGGTTGTCCTTCTCCTTTTTATAGTGTCCTTAAAAGGGATAACGGAGCAAGGTGTATAGGAAGTTAGATTCCTGAAGGTGGTGAGGAGAATAGAACATGCATGGGCCGAGGGAAATGGGGGAAGTCTTAGCCGTAGTGCAAAAAATCAACGGTAAACGGAGACTCGTTTACAAGCATCAGTTCCCTTTGGGAACACCCTACCCCAACGTCATAGGCCACGTGGCCAAAGGGAATCAAACCTTGAATTTTGTAAGCATAGTCGTGGATAAAACCGGAGTGGGAGACGTAATCGTCGACGAAATGGAGGAGATGGACTCCGTAACGTGAACGGCTTGTTTTTAACAGACCGCTGGAAGGAAGAAATATTCACTCACAACCAAAAAAAAGCACGAAAACACATTCACCTGAAATTCTAGCATCCACCATGCAGACACGACGACCAACTATTTGCTTTGGCACTTGCCTGCCACGACAGCAAAGAAGAAGCGCCTAAACTCATAGTAGTCCCACGTTCGACCTATCGCTAAACTTATAATGCCTCTTTCCTTATGTCTGATGACATCGTTGAGGGATAGTTCTGGCTTGCAAAAAATTTCGTGTGATTAAGCCTGAAATCCGTGTGCTTGGAGTTGATGATGGAGTATTCACGCCTCATGTGAAAGGCTTAGTGCCTGTGGTTGGTGTTGTTTTTCGCGGTGGATACTGGCTTGATGGTGTGATGCACACGAAAGTTGAAGTGGACGGATTTGACGCCACTGAGAAAATAGCCTCCATGATAATCAACTCACCCCATTACAAACAGCTAAGGGTTATAATGCTTAACGGAGTAACTTTCGCGGGCTTCAACGTTGTCGACATCAAGAAGCTTAACATTGAAATAAAACTGCCGGTAATAGCAATCACACGTGAAAAACCAAACTTTAAAGAAATCCATGAAGCCCTGAAAAATCTACCAAAGAGCGAAGAACGCTGGAGGGCCATCCTAAACGCCGGGGAAATATTTGAGGTATCCACTAGAAGCAAAGACGAAAAGGTCTACATGCAAATCTCTGGAATTTTTGAGGAAGATGCCAGGAAGATTTTGCAGTTGACATCCACTCGAAGCAACATTCCTGAGGCGTTACGCGTCGCTCACCTCATCGCTTCTGGAATCAGCCTAACTTAGTCTCAATCTTTATTGCAGTAGGAAAAGGTTTAAAAGGAGCCATGTTAAGGGAAAAGAAACGGACAGCGGAGTAAACTGTCATGGAATTTTGTCCAAAATGTGGTTCCCGTCTCATGCCAAGAAAGGAAAAACCCAGTAAGAAAGCGTCTGTATTTTTTGTCTGTCCTAAGTGTGGCTACAAAAAAGAAACGGTAAGCGGCAAAGTCACACCAAAAGTCGCGAAGGTTATACAGCACAACCCACAGCAACTCGTAGCGGTAATAGGTAAGGAAGAGCAGAAGCTGCGAACACTACCCACTGTTAGGGTTGAATGTCCCAAATGCGGAAACAACTTAGCATACGTTTGGCAAGTGCAGACAAGGGGTGCTGACGAATCGTCAACGCAGTTCTTGCGTTGCACAAAATGTGGATACACATTCAGGGAATACAGCTAAACATTGTGCGTTGATAAACCTAAATTGATTTGAGGATAATTATGCCAAAATGTGAACATTGTGGCAAAGAAGTTGTTAAATAAAAGGAAGGCGGAAAACTTATAACAGGGCCCGTCGGTTCATTGGCTTTGGAGCTGGCTTATCGCATGCCTTTTGTTGAATTGGTTTTCAATGCTTAGTAGGAATCTGGATTGATGCTTCATAATTCTTTAAAGAGA
>DAOUSM010000029.1 GCA_030627225.1 Candidatus Bathyarchaeota archaeon
ACCGCGCAGTTTTACAGGCGTCATGGAAGACCCGCTAAGAGCTTTCGCCTATCTCGGAATCCTTGTTGCTTTTTGTGTTGTTTTTTCACTTACTTGGCTTGAAGTCGGCGGTCTAGGACCGTCAACGGTGGCTAAACAGCTTGTTGGTGCTGGCATGCAGATTCCTGGATATAGACGCTCCGGAAAAGCCATTGAATCCATTCTTAAACGTTACATTCCCGCTGTCACTGTTCTCGGAGGAATAATCGTCGGATTGATTGCTGGCGTTTCGGATTTCTTCGGGGTTTTCGGCTCGGGAATGGGCATCCTGCTTTCCGTAGGTATAGTCTACCAATATTATCAGATACTAATGCGGGAAAGAGCTGCCGAGATGTATCCTGCTTTCAGACGGATATTTGGAGGCTAAACCATGAATAAGACAATTGTTGTTACAGGAATTCCGGGAACTGGGAAAACTACAGTTTGTAATGTTGTTGAGAAGCTTGCTAAAAAAGCTGGCGTAGATGTTAATGTGATTAACTACGGAACAGTTATGGTGGAGAAGCTTCAGAAATATAAAAGGGATTTAGAAAGGGATGTTATGCGAAAAGCAAATTTGGATTTTCAACGTAAACTGCAAAGGGAAGTAGCTGAGGCAGTTTCAAAAAAAATTAGGCAGCTAAACGGCGTAAAAATCATTGACACGCATATGTCGATAAAAACTCTTGAGGGATATCTTCCAGGCTTACCGTTTCACGTTCTGCAACTCCTAAAACCTGAACTGTTCGTGCTTATAGAAGCCAAGCCAAGCGAAATATCGTCAAGAAGAATGAAAGATGTCACTAGAAAAAGGGATGAAGCAATAGAAGAGGCTGTTAAGGAAGAACTACTATTTTCAAGACTTATGGCTGGAGCATGTGCTATTCTAACAGGCGCGCCAGTAAAAATAGTTATTAATGCAGAGGGAAAACAGGAAGAAGCCGCAAAAGAAATATTAAAAGCCTTAGGAGTAATATAGGAATGCTTCCAGAGTTTCTACAGAATATCCCTTTTTCCACGATTTTCATATTTCTCCTAGCCGCTGCCATCTCTTTACTAACCTCACTGGCGAACCGTCTTTTAACAAACCCTGAAAAATCAAAGGCTTGGAGAAAGGAGATTGCAGAGTACAATGCAGAACTGCGCAAAGCCCAACGTAGTGGAGATAAAAAACGGTTGGAAAAACTCATGAAGAAGCAACAGTATATTTTGCAGCTTCAATCCAAAATGATGATGCAATCAATGAAAGTAATGCTAATTTTTATTGCTCCACTCATTATCATGTGGCAAATTTTAGGTGGATTCTATTCTGGGCACGCTATCGCATACCTTCCAGGGCTTTCAGATATAGATGGTAACATTCTCTTGCCATTGATTGGACCTATTTCGTCTCTTTTATGGTGGTATATGCTATGCTCTTTCCTTTTTGGAACAATCTTTTCTCACTTGTTTGGGCTAGTAAGTGTGGAGTGATTGGAATGCCTAGACCTTCTCAGCGTACCCGAAGTAAAAAACGTGTGAACAAAGCTTTACCAGGAGGCGGCAAAGGAGTCCATTACAAGCGAGAGGTTAGCGCTTTGCCACGCTGTTACCTTTGCGGTCAACCTTTAGCTGGAATTCCACACCTTTCCACATCAGAAATACGTAAACTAAACAGAAGTAAAAGAAGGATTTGGCGCATCTACGGAGGACAATTATGCCATAACTGTCTCAAAAAGGCCTTGAAACAAGCTGCAAGAACACTTTAACGTTAAGTTGAGGCTTCTTAAACAATGGTTAAGGAACCCGTAGTTGTCTGCGTTTGCGGAATGGCTGGAAGTGGAAAAAGCACCGTAGCGAAAAGACTAGCTGAAAAGTATGGGCTTAAATACTATTCAGGTGGAGACGCACTAAAGGCTCTAGCCCTAGAACAAGGTTACAGGCGCCTTGAACATGGATGGTGGGAAAGCGAAGAGGGAATACGCTTTCTAGAGAAAAGGGGTAAAGACCCCAAATTCGACAAGATGGTTGATGAAAAACTTTTGAAACTGGCACAGCAAGGAAACGTCATATTAGACAGCTGGACCATGCCTTGGCTTCTTAAAAAAGGTTTCAAGATATGGTTGGATGCTTCCGTAGAGAGTAGAGCCAAAAGAATAGCTAAACGAGACGGGATAAGCGTCGAAAAGGCCATAAAGGCATTAGAAAGCAAGGAAGAAAAGACAAAAACCATCTATAAGAAGCTCTACGGCTTCAAATTGGGAGAAGATTTCACACCCTTCCATCTAATATTAGATACAAACGATTTGAACGAGGAGGAAGTTTTCCTGATTCTATGCATGGTAATAGACAATGTCGTTCTAAAATCTTCTAAAGATTGTTAAAAACTTTACAAAATGCTGGATTTTAGGCTCTATGCATAAATCTTAAAACGTCTGAGTTATTCTTCTATATTATTGTTCTATAATTAACTTCTAATGGAAGCGTTAGGAGTGGGAGAGGCTTCGCTTAGGAAGGACGCTGGACCCAGAATGATAATGGATAATGTCCTTGCTGTGCCAAGGCTTCAAATGGATATGGAAGAAGAAAAGCTTGTACTAGACCAAGCACTTCTCGAAAAAAATAGCTGAAGTTCTTGCTATTTTACTAAACTTAGAGGCATAAGATAGTTTATCATATCCTCATTTCAACTTGAATTGGTGAAACATTACATTTTTAACTTCTGTTTACATTTCAAGTTTTAGAATGTTAACAGAAGGTTACCATGTCTCAGTTCTTATCCGGACAAGGGATGTAGAGAGGCGTTTCCACGAACTCTTGTGGAGACTGGCCTGTCAAACGCTGCAACCTTTAGAACTGGTGGTTGTGGATAACTTTTCATCGAAGAGTAAACTGGATGAGATGGTTAATCTTTTGTCAATGATTAAAAGGAAATTATTTGGTGATAAGATTCGCTTGAAACTCGTTCCAATAACCGACAAGGAATTTTCACATGCTTACTCCACAAATGTGGGGATTTTTGTTGCAGAATGTGATCTTGTTTGTATAACAAACGGGCATTCTTTGCCTTCCTCAGAGGAGTGGCTTGAAAGTGGGGTTGCCCATTTTAAAAGTCTGGATGTTGCTGGTGTAGGAGGTTACTCCACTCCTCATGAAGATGGAACCATTTGGGAGAAAATTGCATATGACTGGGGATGGAAAAGGCTTAACGAGTTAAGTAAGGCTTATGTTAAAGACAACTATTTTTCAACTGTGAACTGTATTCTCAGGAGATCGTTATGGGAAGATTATCCCTTCGACGAGAAACTGCCTAACAAAATTCCTCACGCAAGAGAGTTTGGCGGAGAAGACTACGATTGGGCGAGGGAGATGCTTGCCAGAGGCTACAAGATAGTTGTAGAACCGAAATTCGATGCTTATCATTCTCATGGAGAACCACTTTCACAACTCGTTTCAAAATATTTTATTTGGCGCCGAATCAGAAAAAAGGTTAAGTCATTTAAGAGACCGAGAAAGTCCTACACTAAACTTGAGATCATGAAACCTCTGCACTATAATCTTTAACTCACATAACGAATCAGAATAAATCACTTTTTCATATCAAACTTTCCAAACAGATAAAAATCAAGACTACGAATAGTTTGATGGAGCGTAGAAATGGCCTTTCTGCAATGTAACGAGTGCAAAGCAAAGTTTGCAGAATACCCTCCTCAATATAGTTGTGGAAAATGCGGAGGCATGCTGGAGTACAGATATGATTATGGAAAGCTAAGAAAAATTAGGTTTCGCGGTCCCTTCAACTTTTGGAGATATAGAAGACTTCTGCCAAAAGTTAAGAATATTGTCTCTATGGGGGAGGGTGGAACCCTGCTTCATAAGGCAAAAAGGCTGGCAAGACAGACAAAATTAAACAATGTTTATCTTAAGGATGAAACTAGAAACCCGACAAATTCCTTCAGAGATAGATGTGCAACATTATTGGTTTCAAACGCTGTGGATCTCAAACGCAAAGCCGTCATTTGCGCCACAAATGGAAATCTTGGAGCCTCTTTAGCTGCATACTGCGGCAAGGCTGAATTAACATGCCACATAATAGTCCCAAAAATTGTTGACATGGGAAAGCTGGCTCAGATGCTCATATATGACGCCGTGATTGAAGAGCACGGAGAAATAGTGGACGAATCAATAAAAAAGGCTGAGGAAATAGCTAAAGAAACGGGATGGTACCAAGCCACAGCCGAGTTGAATCCACTAGTTATAGAAGCACAGAAAACAGTAGCCTATGAAATCTTTGAACAACTCGGTGTCCCAGACTGGATAATAGTTTCAATGGGAAGCGGCGGAACAATTTATTCTATCTGGAAAGGCTTCCAAGAGCTACGTACAATAGGAAAAATCAACTCGCTGCCAAGAATGGTTGGAGTCCAAGCTGAAGGATGCTCACCCATAGTCAACGCATACCTAAAGAATATACAAGAACCAGTTCTCAAAACCAAACCGTTCACTCATGCCCTTGCAATACTTGTTAGGAATCCATTCCATGGGAAACTGGCACTTCAAGCAATTAAAGAGTCGAAAGGAGTGGCTGTTTCCGTCTCCGACCAAGAAATCTTCGTGGCAGAGCAGGAAGTCGCTAAGCTCGAAGGAATATTCGCAGAACCAGCAAGCTCCGCAACAATAGCAGCTCTTAAAAAATTGGCAAGTCAAAATTTAATCGACAAAAAGGACAGAGTTGTGTGTTTAATAACCGGTAGCGGACTTAAAGCAACAGATGTTCTCCAAGCCTTAACCAAGAAAAGAAAGACAGCGGTTGTCGGTTTAGAACTCAGCACCAAAGAGAAGATTCTGCGTATCCTCAGCCAGAAAGACACATATGGATACGAGTTATGGAAAAAAATTGGCAAGATCATGACTCGCGGGGCCATTTACCAACACTTAAACGAGCTTGAAGAACGGGATTTAACCTCCTCTTATAGAAGAAATGGCAAGAAATTCTTCAAAATCACTCATCGCGGGAGCAAAGTGCTGCAATCTATTGACGAGTTGAAAAAGTTGCTTTAAAATTGCAGCAAAATTTAATAATAGTATAGTAGCAACTATACTATGGTGTCTTGAGTGCCTAGAAATGTCAAGGCAACAGCAACCACGAAAACGACTATAACAGCAGTTTTCACAGCTTTAGTTTGCGTAGCCACAATGGTTTTCACAATTTACGTGCCGAGCACAAGGGGATTCTTTAACATTGGCGAAACTATGGTGTATATGGCAGCACTGCTTTTTGGTCCATTTGTTGGCGCTTTCGCTGGTGGTGTAGGCTCTATGTTCGCGGATATACTCCTTGGCTACTACTACTACGCGCCAGCTACTTTAGTGATTAAAGCATTAGAGGGGGGACTGGTAGGTTTTCTCAACCGTAAGAAACATCTTTTTTCTGAATCTTACACTAAACGTGAATGGAAAATCTTTACTGCTGAAATTGGGGTTCTTATTGGGGCTTTAGTAAGCCTCATAGGTTTCCTATATTACAGCGGCATAGTAGAATTCTACTCAGGTGTTCCTCCACCAGAAAGCCCTACGTCAATAATATTTATTCCGGTGGAATTCTGGTTTGGTCTAGGTGTTTTTGTTACATTACTAATAGCCGCTGTTGCTTTCATTTCTGAACCAGAATTTGGATGGATGGTCATCTCAACAATTTTCGGAGGCTTGCTCATGGTTGCGGGCTACTTCCTTTATGAACAGTTATTCCTCGGAGTCTTTGCACTCGCTGAAGTCCCGGTGAACATTGGACAAATGACAATAGGAGTAATTGTAGCAACACCAATAGTAAAAGTTATTCAACGTACCCTGCCGCAACTTAAAAGCTGAAGATCTACGATACTTGCTTAGAGGCGGAAAAATGAAACTGCCCATGGGGAAAATTCCAATAGACCTCTTGAAGGAAGTTGTTTTCAAAAATCTGGGTGTGAAACGTGAAGAAGTTGTTTTGGGTCCTGCTGCTGGATTTGACGGTGCCATCATAGACGTAATGGATAAGTCTTTAATCTTTTCTATGGATCCTATCACCGGAGCGATAGAGAGAATAGGTTGGCTTGCTGTAAACATTAATGCGAATGACGTTGCCACTTTTGGTGTTGAACCAGCATTCCTTTTCTCGTGCATTCTGCTTCCTGAAAATGCGGATAGGAAAACTGTTGAAACCATATGTGTTCAGATGGATAAAGCTGCAAGGCATTTAGGAATTGCAGTTGTTGGTGGACATTGCGAAGTAACTCCCGGACTGACTAATCCGATAGTTGTGGGCTGCACCATGGGCATAACAGAAAAAGGAAACTACGTGACAGCTGGTGGAGCCAAACCCGGAGACAAGCTTATACTGACGAAAACTGCTGGAATTGAGGGTACAGCGATCCTTGCGTCAGACAGAGAGAAGCAATTAAAGAAAGCAATCGATGCTCCAGTGCTGGAGGAAGCTAAAAAATTCTTCAATCAAATAAGCGTCGTCAAAGACGCGATTACAGCCATTAAAACGGGTGGAGTCAACGCTATGCACGATCCAACAGAAGGTGGCGTATCTGGAGGAATCCATGAAATGGCTGATGCTTCAAATGTCGGCGTAAAGGTTTTTGAGAAGAAAATCTCAATTGCCAAAGAAACTTTAGAAATTTGCAGGACATTTAAGATAGATCCCTTACAGCTGATAAGCTCGGGAGCCTTACTTATCGCTGCCAAGCCAGATTCCACTGAGAAAATCGTTAAGGCTTTAGGAGATCAGCAAATCCAGGCTTCAGTAATCGGTGAGTTTCTAGACTCCCCAAGTAGACGTGTGTTGATACGTACTGATGGCAAAGAAACAAGCTTAGTTCGTCCCTATTCCGACCATTTGTGGCAAGCCTTGCAAAGAAAGCTCAAATAAATCAAAGCTTATAAAGATTCCAAAGATTAGCCTAAGAACGAGTATACATGTCCACAACAGTGTTTAAACGGGTTTTCATAACTGGAGGAGCCGGCTTCATAGGAAGCCATCTCGTAGACAGACTATGCGGGAATAATGTTGAAGTTGTTGTGTTTGATAACCTTAGCTCAGGAAGCCTCGAAAACATAAAAAGATGGTTAAACAGTTCAAGCTTCAATTTTGTGCATGGAGACCTCTTAAATCCCAAAGAGATTTCGGATTCCCTACATGGATGTGAAACAATTTTCCATTTAGCCGCCAACCCTGAGGTTAGGGTTGGCTCCAAAAACCCCAAGGTTCACTATGAACAAAATGTGGTTGCAACGTTTAACCTTCTTGAGGCAATTCGGAAAGTTGATGATGTTGAAACTCTGATTTTCACTTCATCCTCAACTGTTTATGGCGAGCCGGATAAAATTCCAACGCCGGAAGATTATGGTCCCCTTAAACCAATTTCTATCTATGGTGCTTCTAAGCTTGCTTCTGAGGCTCTGATAACAAGCTACGCCCACACGTATGGTTTTAAAGCCATAATCTACAGGTTAGCAAACATAGTCGGCTCAAGAACACAACACGGCGTCATATACGACTTCATAAACAAGCTTATGGGAAACCCCAAAAGGCTTGAAATACTTGGCGATGGAACTCAGACAAAATCCTATTCAGATGTCGAAGACTGCATTGACGCTATTTTGACAGGTGCAAGCAGATGTCAAGGCAAAACAGAAATCTACAATGTTGGCTCGGAAGACCAAGTGAATGTTAAAGAAATAGCTGACATCATTTGCGAAGAAATGGGGTTGAACAATGTTGATTATGTTTATACTGGCGGTGTTGATGGGGGAAGGGGCTGGAAGGGAGATGTAAAATTTATGTTGTTGAGTGTTGAAAAAATTAAGAGGCTTGGATGGAAGCCCAAGTTGAACAGCCGCCAAGCAGTCATAAAAACCGTGAAAGCACTATTACGTCAAAAAGGAATTTACGCCCCGAAGGAATAGCATTTGCAAAAGGAGAAAGAGTTCAACCCCAATGTTTCGATAATTGTTCCAGTTAAAAATGGCGCCACAACAATACGAGAGCTTCTGGAATCACTAATGCAAATAGAATACGATAGGGATAAGCTCGAAATCATAGTTGTTGGCGGAAACTCCACAGATAACACACGAAAGATAGCTTCAGAGTACCCCGTTAAAATATTAATGGAGGAAAGACCAGGATTAAACGCTGCGAGAAACACTGGCATAAAACATAGCAAAGGCGAAATCATAGCCTTCCAGTAGATCGGAGTAAAAATCGCAATGAAAAACCCTCAAGGGAACTGAGAACGAATTTGCTTTGACTTGTACAATATACTTATATCTAGTTTACTTGCTAAAGATTTACGAAATGTAGAACTCACGGAAGAGATGAAAACGCGTCCCATAATCTCGA
>DAOUSM010000028.1 GCA_030627225.1 Candidatus Bathyarchaeota archaeon
CATGGCTTCTCCGGATTCTCCAAAACTCTGCTTAAAGATTTTAGCTCCCTCTCCATTACACGTCCCGCAACACTCGGCAACACAGCAGTAAATCCCACAATTGACACATGAGCCCTATGTGCCGCTGCGAAAGCATCATTAACAAACAAGTCAGCCAAAGGTGCAAGCTTCTTCACCATCTCCTTCCGTGCATGCTCTTCTGGCGTTCCCTTCTTCTGCTCATCAGCAAAAATCCTAACATTCTCCAACACCAGCACTTCGCCATTTTTCAGCTCTCTAATGGCTTTTTGCGCCTTTTCACCGAAAATATCATCAACGTACTTGACAGGCTTGTTAAGAACTCTGCCTAGAATTTCAGCATGCTGCTTCGATGGAATAAAATCCGGTTCACTAGGTCTACCCTGATGTGCTAAAACCACAACCTTTGCGCCTTTCTGAATTAACTCTTTAATAGTTGCTTCAGCATGCGTCCTAATTCTTGTCTCATCAAGTATCTTCTTCGTTTCTACATCTATAGGAGAGTTAAAGTCCACTCTGACCAGAACAGTTTTCCCTTCTACAGCTACATCATCCAGTGTTAACAGCTTAGGCATACGCATCATCTCAAAAAATTAGGGAGATAGAAAATTTATTTGGCTTTTCAGTTATATCATGCCATTCTGCAGATTTTCTCTATCATCCGCACCATCTTAACAGAGTAACCCCATTCGTTGTCATACCAAGCGAGCACCTTAACCAGGTTTCCAATCACCATCGTAGAGAGCCCGTCCACTATCGCAGAGTACGGGTTATGTATAAAATCTGATGAAACCACAGGCTCTTCCGTATAATCTAAAATTCCTTTCAGTTCTCCTTGAGCTGCCTCTTTGAAAGCGGCGTTAACTTCTTCCTTTGTAACCTCTTTTTCCAACTGCGCGGTAAAATCTACTATGGAAACATTTGGCGTAGGAACACGCAGAGCAAGTCCATTCATCCTTCCTTCAAGTTCTGGCAACGTTAAGGTTGCCGCTATTGCTGCTCCAGTTGTTGTAGGAATAATATTACACGCCGCTGATCTCGCCCGCCGCAGGTCTCTGTGCTGCATGTCAAGAAGCCTCTGGTCATTGGTCATCGAATGAATCGTATTCATTATGCCAGCTTTTATACCGAATTTTTCGTTTAACACCTTGGCCACGGGCGCCACACAATTTGTTGTGCAGGATGCTAAAGAAATTACGTGATGTTTTGTGGGGTCGTATTTGTCGTCGTTTACACCGTAAACCACTGTTAGGTCTGCGCTTTTAGCCGGTCTCATAGGTGCAGAAACCAGCACCTTCTTCGCCCCGGCCTGCAGATGTTTTGAAGCTCCCTCCCTATCTGTAAATCTTCCAGTTGATTCTACGACCAAGTATATGCCCATTTCTTTCCAAGGCAGCTTCGCTGGATCTGGCTGTGCCAAAACCTTCAGCTCTTGCGTTACACCACCGCTTTTCTTGATAACAATGACATCTTCCTTGGCTTCCACGTCAAAAGGTAATGGTCCATGCACCGTGTCATGCTTTAAAAGAAATGCTAAAGTTTTGGCGTCTGTTAGGTCATTGACAACTGCGAAATCTATTTCTGTCCCGGTTTCTAGGGCTGCTCTGTATAATAGTCTCCCTATTCTTCCAAACCCGTTAATAGCTACTTTCGTCTCCATTCCTAATCACCATACTTGCTAATCATTCATAGGATTCTTCTAATTAATGTTATCCCATGGTTCAATACTAACGCAACTTCCTTAATGCCACTTCAGCAGCGAGCACCATAGGCTCCCACGTTTCATTTAACGGTGGCGCATAAGCAGTGTCCGCCTTAGCTAAGTCTCGCACCGTCATCTGCTTCTGTATCGCAAATGATAAAGCGTTTATACGCTGAGTTACTTGTTCGCCTCCGACTATCTGAGCCCCAACTATTCTTTCAGTTTCCTTCTCTACGACAAGTTTTATTTTGATGGATACGCCGCCTGGATAATATTCAGGTCTTGTTTTTGAAGCGATCGTCCCCGTGATTGTTTCAAGTCCAGCTCTTTTCGCAAAGAATTCTGTTAACCCCGTAACCCCTATTTCAGTGTCGAAGAGCTTTGTCACAGCTGAACCTAAGACTCCGGGAAAGACTGCGTATCCACCAGCTGCGTTAATTCCAGCCACTTTTGCTTGTCTAACAGCGGTTGTTCCGAGTTGTGACAGTGCCGGGCGTTGCGTGACCATGTGGATGCATTCTGCGCAGTCTCCAGCAGCATAAACATCCTTAACATTAGTTTCCATTCGAATGTTAGTCTTTATCCCCCTGGTTTCCCCTATTGCGATACCGGCTTTCTTGGCTAGTTCTGTGTTTGGTTTCACTCCGAATGCGGCGATGATTAAATCCGCGTTTATCTGCTCTCCGCCAGCGATTATCCCTGTAACCCTGTCTGTGCCGAGGAACTCCTCAACCCCCTTGCTAACCATAATGTTTATGCCTTTCTGCTCAAGCATTTCCTGCACGCTTTTAGCCATATCTGCGTCAAGCATGGTTGGAAGGATTTGAGGTAACAACTCAACAACGGTTGTCCTTAAGCCTCTCTCTTGAAGCGCCACTGCAGTTTCGATTCCTATTAGACCTGCTCCCATGACGATGGCTGTCTTTGCACCATTATTTATCGCTTGATCAATCTTTTTCCCATCCTCTATTGTTCGTAAAACGTATACTCCTTGTTTTTCTCGACCCTTAATTGGAGGAACAAACGGGTATGCGCCCGTGGCGATTATTAGGCTGTCGTATTGGAGCTTCTCTTGTTTTCCTGTTTTGTCTCGTATTTCAACTGTTTTGTTTTTTGTGTCTATGTTTGTTGCTGTTGTTTCTAGCATGAGGTTGAGTTTCATCATGCGGAAGTATGACTGTGGAAAAACTATGAGTTTGTCGAAGCTTGGTATGTGTCTGCCCAGAACAAATGGAATTCCGCACGGCGAATAGCCAGCTTGTTTCTGCTTGGTTATGAGGGTTATTTCGGCGGTGCGGTCTGTCTTTCTAGCTGCTGATGCTGCGTCAACTCCCGCAGCGTGTGCACCGATGATTACGATACGTCTCGGCATCGTCTATCCTTTCTTTATCAAGCTTTTGTGCCATTCAACAGCTTGGTTGAAATCCATAAGGTTCGCCAGTTCTGCTTGCAGATTTGATGGTTTTATCACTAAAAGCCAGCCTTTTCCATACGGGTCTTCGTTTAAGATTTCCGGTTTCGACTGAACTTCTGTGTTTACTTCCTCAACTGTCCCGCTCACCGCCGCAACCAAGTCTGAAACAGCCTTCACAGATTCCACTGTGCCGTAAGGCTCGTTCTGTTTCAGCGTTGTTCCTGGGCTTGGCAGTTCAGCGTAAACGATTTCGCGGAGCTGTTTTTGAGCATAGTCCGTTATTCCCAGGCGAACCTTTTCACCTTCAACTTTAACCCACTCAAAATCCTTTGTGTAGTATAAACCCTCAAGCACTTCGTATCCGTCTACCTTCACCATATCCGCTTCACCTCTCAAATAGTTGTTATTCTTTCATATATCAGCCTTTAAAAGTTAACCGCTACTTAACACATTTTTTACAGGATTATAGTTAAACTATTACTAGAAAACATGGAAATTTGCGTTACAGAAAAATTGAAGAATTAGAATGAGATTAAAACCTCATCAAATTTAACATTCACGTTTTCCGTTTATGTAATCCTCCACCCACTGTTTCGCTATGGAGTCTGGCACTTGAATTGGTGGATGTTTAAACGCGTATGATGATATGCTTATGAGTGGCCCGGCTATTTTTCGGTCTAGGGCTAGTTTTACGGCTCTTATCACATCAATTACTACTCCTGCACTGTTGGGTGAATCCTCAACTTCGAGTTTCACTGTGACTATTGCTGGTTGGTTGCCGAACTTTCTGCCTTTTAGCACTATGTAACAGATTTTTTTGTCTCCTAGGAACGGCACAAAATCAGATGGTCCAATTCTCGTCGGCAACTCGTATGGAACAAGGCTTGTTACAGCTTCTGTCTTGCTTATCCGTTTTGTTTTAAGTCTTTCTTCAACAGTCATGTTTAGGAAATCTGTGTTTCCGCCTAGGTTTAGCTGATAAGTTTCGTCAACAATCACTCCTCTGTCTATGCAGAGCTTAACCAAGTTTCGATGCAGAATCGTTGCGCCTAATTGGCTTTTTATGTCATCTCCAGCCACTGGTAATCCTTTCTCCTCAAATTTTTTGCTCCACTTGAAGTCTGAAGCGATGAATTCTGGTATGCAGTTCACGAAGGCACATCCAGCATCTAAAGCCTCTTGGGCATAGAAGCGGGTTGCATTTCGGCTTCCAACGGGCAAGTAATTAACGAGCACATCTGTCTTTGTTTCTTTCAGAGTTTCCACAACGTCTGTCTGCCCAACTTCGCTACTATTGTAAACGTTAAAGGATTCCTTCATGTGTTCAGCCACCCCGTCGAGAATTGGAGCTGGCGAAACCTTCACGCCTAAAGGTGGCACATCTGCAAATCTTGCACAACAGTTCGGCTCAGCAAAAACGGCTTCAGACAAATCCTTCCCAATCTTGTTTTTGTTCACATCGAAAGCCGCAACAAATTTTATGTCTCTTATATGGTATCCGCCAAAATTCACGTGCATAAGCCCGGGCACAGTAATGTTCTCTCTAGCATCTTTATAGTATTCCACTCCTTGAACCAGTGCGGATGCACAATTACCTACACCTGCTATTGCGACACGAATCTCTGGCAAATTATCACTTCCTCTTTTTCATTTCGTGGTCAACGTTTTAAGAGTTATTACTCTATAACCTTTTCTCGAACACAACAAGGTTAAAAGGGAACATTGAAACAAAGACATTAGGGATGGGTGAACGTACTATGAATGAAATTGAAGTTGACGTGAAATACGAGCCCTTTAAAGAAATCGTAGTGATGCAACGAAATACCTTTGCATCCCCAGACGACATAGCAAGGTTTGCATCGATAATTGCTGGAGGCAAAACAGCGGGTTTATACTGGGCTGAAGGAGTCGTATTCCTGTATTTCCCTCTTCCAGCATCAACGGAAACCGCTGCCAAGGCTCTAGTTGAGAACAGACGGGTTTACTGGACTTTTGTTGGTTATGCCCTCATGCCAGAATATCGATCGATAATTGAAACAAAAGAAAAGATAATGGTTCCATTAATTGATGTGTCTTCCAATCCGATGTTTAGAAAAGTTGCAAACTGGTTAAAGGAGCAAAAATAGGCTCGTTCTAAGAGGAGTCCGCCAAACTAGTTGAAAATGTTGCATGTTAAAGGGATAGTTTTCTCTGGAAAAGGTGAGGGAACAAAATTTATCGAGCTTCCATGGGTGAAAAAGCAAATAACAGAAAAACTTGGCTTTACTCCACATCCCGGAACGCTGAACATCAAACTAACCAAAGAAAGCCTCAAGCTTAGAACTTTACTGGAAAAGACAGTGGCAATAGAAATTTCGCCAGTTGTAGGCTTCCATCATGGGAGATGCTTCAAAGCTTATTTGATGGGTAATCTGAAAAGCGCAGTTGTCATTCCAGAAGTCTCAAATTATCCAAGAGACATTATAGAAGTTATTGCACCAGTAAATTTGAGGGAGAAACTTCAACTAAAAGATGGAGACTATGTTGAGGTTAAAATATTGCTCGAATAGGTAGTTGTTTTCCGCTTGTCTTTCAGGAATCTTTCCACATATTCCTTTAACCACTTGTTCTTTTTAAGGTAAAGGCCATATCTCACAAGGGCATTCATTGCTCTTGCAGAATCCTCTGGCGAAGAATAGGCTGGAATGCCAAGCTTGTCAAATCTGAAACGTGTGTGCAGGGCCATTTCCGTTTCCCCAATGTCGCACGCAACTATAGGCTTGTCATGTTTGCTGGCGACTTTTGCGACCCTGTCAATAAAGTCCTCTTGTAATGCTGGCGTGTGATGTAGACCTAGCACTATTACGCCATGGATTTCAGGGTCTTCAAAAAGTATTTCCGTTGCAAGTTCAAACATTTTAGAGGTTGCTGAACCAGTTACGTCCACTGGGTTAAGATTTGTGGCAAACTTCGGAAGTTTTCCCTCCTTCTTTAGTTCCTCAAATTTCTGAACTGTTTCGTCTGAGAAACGTCTAACATTCAGCCCTCTCAGTTCACATTCGTCAACAGCCATTATGCCCGGGCCGCCAGCATCAGTGATTATTCCTACATTTTCTCCAGCTGCTGGGGGCTGCATGGCTAACGCCTTTCCAACGTCGAAGAACTCTTCCATGTCCTTCGCCCTGAAAATTCCTGTCTGTGCAAAAGCCGCGTCATATATCCGGTCTGAACCAGCCATGGCGCCAGTATGTGAAGCCGCTGCCCTAGCCCCAGCTTCTGTCCTTCCACATTTAAGAGCAACAACAGGCTTTTCCTTTGTAACCTTTTCAGCTACTTCGAGGAACTCTCTTCCGGATTTTATGTCTTCAACATACAGCAATATAACTTTGGTTTCCTCATCATACAACAAATAATGCAGCATTTCCGCCTCTGTCACATCACATTTATTACCAAAACTTACGAATTTGCTGACACCTATTTGCCGCCCAGCTAAATAGTCAAGAGCCGCGACACCAAAAGCTCCGCTTTGAGTAACTATTGCTACGTTTCCTGGCATTGGACGTGGAGTTGCAATGACTACGTCTCCCGTTGTTAAAACTCTTGTCTCTGGCAGAAATAGCATGTCTACGCCTGCTCGTGAATCGTAAACTCCGAGGCAGTTCGGTCCTAAAACCCTAATCCCAGCTTTTTTCGCTACAGTTACGATTTGATTTTCAAGTTCGTGATTTCCAATTTCGCTGAAACCCGAACTAATTATGACAACAGTTTTGACCTTTTTTGACGCTGCATCCCTCATTACATTTACAACATGATTTGCTGGAACAACAACCACAACGAGATCAAGTTCCCCTGGAATCTTACTCAGAGAAGAATAACATTTAAACCCTAAAATCGAATCTTCGTGAGGATTGACCGGATAAATCTCTCCCTTGAAAACGCCTCTCCTCTTATTTTCAACAAAATTTTTGAAAATAACGTGTCCTGCCTTGTTTATTTTTTTGGATGCCCCGACAACAGCAACCGAGCGAGGGCTAAAGAATGCATGCATTTGCTCTATAGATGGCTTCATAGTGTTTCACCTTCCGCTCTTCCTAATAATAACTATGGGTTTATGCTTTACTGTCTCCAGCATCTCCCAGCTTACATTAGCTAACTCCACCTTGAATTTCTCAGCCATATCCCACACGGTTCTTCCAACACCGAAACCCCTCACACGATTTGCAATATTGGCAATAGTCAAAGCTTCTTCAACGCTTATTTTGCATCCTGCCACAGCTATGGGCGTCGGACGTTTCTTAAGCTTAAACATCCGTCCAATCACGTAAGTTGTGAAACCGCCGAAAGAATGAATGCCTTTTATAGGCTTTGGGCGTGGTGTGAAATGGAAATTTCCAAACGAGTAGGTTTTATCTGTGTCCACAATCATCACAAAAACTTTCTTTCCAAGCCTCAGCCGTATTTGCCCACGTATTTTTTCTGCTACCTCATCTGCATTACCTAAAGGTAAACTCACGTAAGCATACGCCAAATTACTTCCGTCAATACCGCCTTCGGAACCAAACATTAAAGCCTGCAACAAGCCAGCATGCTGTAAGGCAACCTGTTTGTGACGGCTTCCCAGTTCCAACGGATATTCACGAAGGTATTGCAGTAGCCTTTCTCGAAAATGACATAATCGCCCTAGAAAATATCCCCAAACTATTCGCATCCAATACTTAGCAATTAACTTTGCACTTAAGCTTGGTTTAACTCTGTTTTCGTCAACAATGTTATTTGTTGCTGTTGAAATCGCCTTCTCCGATACAACCACAAAATCTCTATGGGATACCTTTCCATTAACACCTTTAATGATTTCCTCTAAGTAATTTTCTCCAGGTCTCCAATATTTTGTGGCAATAGCCAACGCTTTGTATTTAACCATTTACATCGCATTAATTTTTTAAAATAGAGTGCAAAGCCTAGAGACTTCGAAACTGCTTCTTTATTTCTTGAACATGGCATTCTGGCGGTTTCATTTTTCCTTCTGGGCAATAGCCCAGTTCCACACATGAGGGCCCAGCGTTTTCAAACAGCGCAGGCGCAACTTTCTTCACTTGCCTAAGCATTTCTATTGCAACCCCTCTTATTTCCCACTGGGCACGAGCGCAACAGCGCAAATTAAAGAAGTGTCGCAGTTCGCGGGCGTTCATTGTCACGATTATGTTCGTTTTGGCAGCGTTTGGAAGAATGAAACGTGCATCCTCTTTCGGAGTCCCTAGCTTCAAAAGCTTATTGTAGGTTTCAGAAATTCTCTCGAGTGTTTCATCAAATATTTTCTTCGCTTCTGTGTTGTTTGCTATGTTCGGCGGCGTGACATATTTTTCAAG
>DAOUSM010000163.1 GCA_030627225.1 Candidatus Bathyarchaeota archaeon
CACGGACGGAAAAGAAATAACGCCAAAAGGAGGCTTCATAAGATACGGCGTAATCCGCGGACCATACATAATACTAGACGGAAGCGTACTAGGACCAGAAAAAAGACCAATACGACTACGTTATCCGGCACGCCCACCAAAACAAATAGCAGAAGAACCACCACAAATCACATACATATCCCTTGAATCCCCTCAAGGAAAATAAGCGGTGAAAACGGATGGCCAAAAAAACAGCGAAAATCTTCAACCTCAATGGAAAACCAATCGGAAAAATAAAGCTTCCACCAATTTTTCAAACACCGTTAAGGCCGGACGTTATAAAACGTGCCGTTCTGGCAACGCAATCAAGTAGGTTTCAACCGCAAGGCAGAGACCCTATGGCTGGAAAAAGAACAACAGCAGAATCTAGAGGCGTAGGCTTAGGCATAGCCCGAATACCGAGACTCAAGGGGCAAAGAGGAAGAGGAGCCCTCGCTCCTGGAACAGTAGGCGGAAGAACACCACACCCACCAGTATCCGGGAAAAAAATTGTTAAGCGAATCTCGAAAAAAGAGAAACGTCTCGCCTTATTTTCGGCAATAGCTGCCACAGCATCCAAAAAAATTGTGGCTTCACGCGGCCACTCAATTGAAGATATCTCCCAAATTCCGCTAATAGTTACAGATGAACTTGAAAAGATAAAGAAAACAAAAGAGGTTGAGGAAACCCTCATACACCTCGGGGTCTTGTCAGATATTTACAGAGTAAGGGAAAGCAGAAAAATCCGCGCTGGAAAAGGCAAACTCAGAGGCAGAAAAATAAAGCAGGCGGTAGGCCCCCTCATAGTTGTGGCTGAAAACAAAGGAATAATAGAAGCCGCAAGAAACGTACCAGGCGTAGACGTTGTCACCGTTAACAATTTAAATGCTGAAATCCTTGCTCCCGGCACGCATCCTGGAAGACTAACAATATGGACAAACAGTGCAATTGAAAGACTGAACGAACTTTATGGTGGAGGCGAGAAAGCATAATGGACCCATACGAAGTAATATTATATCCGTTGATGACGGAATCCGCAAGCATAATGGTTGAAAAGGAAAATAAACTAGTCTTCATAATCAACCTCAAAGCAACAAAAACCGATGTGAAAAAGGCAGTCGAAGAACTTTATGAAGTAAAGGTCGAAAAAGTCAACCTCCTAATCACCCCACAAGGAGAAAAAAAAGCCTTTGTCAAGCTTCATCCAGAATATAAAGCGGCTGACGTCGCAATCAAGCTGGGAATATTATAAAATAAACATGAGGTGAATGAGCAATGGGAAAGAGAATTCGTGTCCAAAGACGCGGACGCGGCGGGTCCACATTCAGGGCCTCAACTCATAAAAGAGTGGCCCCAGCACAATACCCCTTACTATCAACAAAAGAATATTTTGAAAAGGCAATCAAAGGACTAATCGAAGAACTTGTTCATGATCCAGGACGCGGGGCTCCCCTCGCACTCATAAGATTTGAAAAGGGAGAAACCTGCTACACAGTTGTCCCTGAAGGAGTTTGCGAAGGCCAACAAATACAGATGGGTGGAAAAGCCCCAGTAGAAGTGGGAAACATCATTCCGGTTGGCAGAATCCCAGAAGGCACAATGGTATGCAACATAGAACTAAGCCCCGGAGACGGCGGCAAAATCGCAAAATCTTCCGGAGCATACGCAACAGTCGTGGCCCACACACCCCAAGGAACGATAATAAAGCTTCCATCGAGAAAAACGAAATATCTGAATGATTATTGTAGGGCAACGATAGGTGTGATTTCAGGAGCAGGTAGAACAGAGAAACCCTTCTTAAAGGCAGGTATGAAATTCCACTTAATGAAGGCGAAAGGGCATAAGTATCCGAGAACTCGCGGAAGAGCCATGATTGCAGCCGTGCATCCATACGGCAGCAGTAAAAAAAGCGCACGAAAGGTGACAACTGTTTCGCGTCACGCTCCACCAGGACAGAAAGTTGGACTTATCGCAGCCAAGGGTGCAGGAAAAAAGAAGAGAAAAGTTAGATAGCCAAGCCCAGAAAGTTTATAGCATTTAATGTTAACAATAGGTTTGAGGGAAAATGCCGAGGGAATTTACATACCGTGGATACACGCTTGAACAACTGGAGAGTATGTCAATGGACGAATTCATCGACTTGCTTCCATCCAGACAAAGAAGAAGTTTCCGTCGCGGCTTAACACCAGAGCAGAGAACGCTGCTTGAAAAAATAAGGAAAGCAAAAGAAGCCATGAGAAAAGGAGACAACGTGATAGTTAAAACGCATGTACGCGACATGATAATCATACCCGAGATGGTTGGCCTCAAAATCCTCGTCCACAACGGCAAAGACTTTGTCTCGGTCGAAATAAAACCAGAAATGATTGGACAATACTTAGGCGAATTCGCAATAACCAACAAACCCGTAAAACACGGGACACCTGGAATCGGTGCCTCACGTTCTTCAATGTACGTTCCATTAAAGTAAAAGAGCAGAAAGCTGTTTAGGCTCTGTAATCCATCCCTGGAGGCTTTTCCGAAGGCTTTTTAGCAGACGGAATTTGCGGCAAAGGGATGGGCGGCGGAATATTCAATGTCCTAGATATCAACACGGATTCAACAAAGACAACGTTGGAAATGGACTGCACCACAACAGGTGGCGGAGGCTTCTTTTCTTTGTATTCCTGATAAATTTTTATAATTTCGTCTCTGTCCCCCTTCACATATGCTCTTCCCTTTAGACTTATCTGCGCTACGGAGGGATTATAATTAACCGTTAGAACAAAGGGCACCTCCAAAAAATCTTCTGATTTCTTCTCCACTTCAACTAGATTAAGGTTCGTGTTTATCTTAATTGGCGGAATAGGTTTTCGAACATCCCAGAAGCGTTCAGCAGAAACATTGGTTATGGAAACGTTCACCCTAATCATTTAAACCATCAGAATTAA
>DAOUSM010000123.1 GCA_030627225.1 Candidatus Bathyarchaeota archaeon
TCGATTTTATCATTTAAACAAGCGTTTAAACAAAGAAAGTAAAGTGCGGGAGGAAACGGAAAAGCAATTAAAAGAAGCAAATGCAACAAAGGATAAATTTTTCTCAATAATAGCACACGATTTAAGAACCCCATTTAATCATATATTAGGCTTTTCGGAACTACTTATTGAAGGAGGGAATAGCCTTAAAGTTTCAGAACGTGAAAAGTATTTACACATAATAAATTCATCAGCAAAAAACACACTTATTTTACTCGACAATTTATTGAATTGGGCTAAATCCCAAATTGGGCAACTTAGTTTTAAGTCAGAAAAAATAATTGTCTCGGATGTTATTCTTGAAATAATAAAACTTAAAAAATTACAAGCAAATGCTAAAAACATCTCTTTAAATTATTCCTCATTGGATGAAATCGTAGTTTATGCAGATGAAAATATGTTAAAAACAATTTTGAGAAATCTTATTTCCAACGCCATAAAATTCACTAATTCAAATGGTAAAATAGATATTACTGCATTGCAGAACGATAATTTTATTGAAATTGCAGTCTCCGATAATGGAGTAGGGATGAATGAAGAAACCCGAAATAAATTGTTCAGTCTCGAAACAAATAGAACTACTAAAGGTACAGCAAACGAAAAAGGTTCAGGTTTAGGATTAGTACTTTGCAAAGAATTTGTGGAAAAACATGGCGGAAAAATTTGGGTTGAGAGCGAAGAAGGAAAAGGAAGTGATTTTAAATTTACGCTGCCGTTGAATAATTCATATGAATTAGGCCTAGTGACCAATCATATCCGACGGTTCGGAGACTTTGTACTAAACATGGACTTACCGGACGAACCTCTCTCTTTTAATTTGTAGAAAATTAAGCGTTTTTATCTTTCAGGCGGGTTTTACACGAATATCGAACTTACCCGTTAATGATAAAGAATTCAGTAATCTCACAAAAAAAGACATCAGAGAGCAATACGGGAAGCCGGAATATGGAGTTAATACCAATAAAAAAATTGGAACTGAGATGTTTTTTTATCGTTTGGTTTTAAATGGACATAAAGTAAAGTTAGAGTTGCATTTTTATAATAATATATTGATATTTTATTCCTACATATGTATCCGTCCTACGAAACAGGTCTTGATGATTCTTTTAAAATATGTATTGGGTCTTTCGGCTCAATTTGTGGCACTGGTGGTTTTGGAGCATGTCCCCCCCTCTGGTATTTACAATTTCAAGTTTTGAGGTAATAGTTGGTGAAGCTGGTTTACCTTATGCTCGGGGATTACTTCGAGTACTTTTTTGATCCATTCGAAGGGATTTACATCATTTTTTTTGCAGGTACCAAAGAAAGAGTAGAACATGGCTGCCCTTTCGGCTCCTCTGTGAGAACCTGCAAACAGGTAGTTCTTCCGTCCTAAAGTAATTGGGCGGATGGCATTTTCGGCCAGGTTGTTATCTATTTCCAGAGAACCATCGTGTATATAGTTAATCAGCTTGTCCCAGCGAGCCATGGAATATGCAGTTGCTTTGCCCATGGGTGATTTAGGAAGCGATGATTTGTATGTTTCCACAATCCACTTACCTAGCTCGTTGAGCAAAGGTAAGGACTCTTCTATCCTAAGTTCGTGCCTCTGCTTTGGAGAGAGGTTTTTATCCCTGGCTTCCCGTTCAATGGCGTAAATTTTCTGAAACATATCCATAGCATACCCGGCTTTTCCCTTGTCGTAAGGCAAAGCTTTTTCAAACTCCCTACGAGCATGGGCCATGCAATTAAGATGGGTTATGGATTTCTTGTTCCCAAAAGAGTCATATACTATGTAACCATCGGTTTGCAGATAGCCACTAAAGTCTTTCAGGAGTTTCGATGGACCTTCACGTGACCTGCCGTGCTGGTAGTCGAACAATACCGTTTTTTCCAATGGCGAGAAATAAATCCAGTGATACCCCCGGTGTGTTTTTCCTTTTTTTGTTTTGTCAAGTACCTGAATTGGCGTTTCATCTACCTGCAGGTAGCCTTGCTGCAATACCCGGCGTTTTAGGTTTTCATACAAAGGCCATAGCAAACTACAAACTGCTTCCTGCCACCCGTTTATCGTAGATGCGGGTATTTTAATCGCCTCGCGTTTAAACCGTTCTATTTGCCGGTAGATGGGAAGGTGGTCAACAAACTTGTCTATCATTATTTGTGCCAGCAAACCAGGACCGGCAATACCTTTCTCAATAGGGAACACAGGAAGCGAAGCGATTACTCCTTTATGGCTTAATGTTTCTTTATCTTCCGGCTTGATATATTTGGGGCGGATATACCGTTTGATAAACAATTTGGCAGGGACAAGCTCCAGCTGGTCGGTAACTTCCTTTCCAATACATTTCATGCCGGTGGTATCTTCTTGGGGTTCGATAACGATTTCTTTTACCGGCAGGTGGCTTGGCAAAGGCATACGTCCAGGATGGTTTGCCCGTTTTGTTTTACTGCGGGTGTAAGTGATGGTTTCCTGTTGTTTTTCCGGTTCTGCTTCCGGCTCTACTTCAAAGGGTAGTTCCATCTGGTTTTCATCGGTATTTTTCACAAAACGTTCCCGTTTGGCACCATAAATCATCCGCTTCATCTGGTCAAGCTGGAACTGAATATCGGCAAGTCTGGATTCCATAACTGACTTTTGAGATTTCAGATCAGTGTTTTGAGATTCAAGGTCAGAGGTCAAATATTCATAAGATTTTAGCTGGGATTCCTGTCTTTTGTTGTCTTCCAGAAGTTCCTCAAAACTCATATTTTCAAGTGCCTTTGACATGGTCCAAAGATACTGTATTTACAGGCATTAGGGCAAAAAACAATGTATTGTTATCAATGCATTTAGTGGATAAACAAAGGGCTAAATATTTGGCTGATAACGTTTTCTTTTTTGAATATTTTCAATAGACAAACCATCAATAATCATCACCAACTGCGGATAGTCTAAGGAAATACTACCAACCGAAGAATCGTACCGGGGGAGTTCAAAAGTCCCTTTTTCCAGGCGCTTGTAGTACAGGATAAAACTGACTCCCTTCCAGTGCAGTAACTTGATCTTATCCCTGCGCTTGTTGATAAAAATAAATACTTCGCCACTGCAGGGGTTGCGCCCAAGCTTGTTTTGCACAAGGCCGGAAAGTCCGTTAAAACTTTTTCTCATATCGGTGGATTGACCGTATAGGTGAAAACGGTTTTCGGATGAAAGAGCAAACATGGGCTAAAAATTAATAAGGGTTTTTAATTGTTGAATATCGATACCGGTCGGACAGTTTACCTGTACACCGTTTGGGAAAGATACTTTAATGCCACCCAGGGATACTGCAGCGGCATGAACCGTATGGGACAATTCAACCGGAATAAACGTTTCGCTTTCTTTTAGTCCCCGATTTGGCAAAAGAACTTTTCCCCGTTTGTACTTTTTGTACCAGTAGCCAAATGTCTGCAGCGATATTTTCTCCTGAATACAAAACCTGCTCTGGCTTAATCCACTTTCCTGCCATAACTCAATGGCCAAAAACATTTCTTCCTGACTATATCTTTGTTTTTTTCGCATGGGACAAAACTAAAGCCTAACGATAACCTTAACAAGACGGGGTTGGTAGAATGGATACACTATTATGATGAGATCGGAAATATAACAGCACAGCAAACACCAAATGGAAATACTTATTTATATTTATATATTTTTAA
>DAOUSM010000067.1 GCA_030627225.1 Candidatus Bathyarchaeota archaeon
AACATAATTGATGAATCAGAAGAAAGCCGCGTTGTGCTACTGAGCAGACTAAAAAAGCCTATTAGGTTTGCTTATGGCTAAACTCGTTGCAAATAATTCACATTTCTATACCTTGTGCAAATTAATTGCTGCTTTATTAAATCAGATGAGAATAAGGCTTAAATAATGCGCTGCTTATTTCAGCCTAAACCTTAAACCATAAATTCAATCGAGGTGTCAACAAAATGGTCAACGAAGGAAGAGGACGCTTGTTCAGGAGAAAAGACGGCAAATTCCTGATTTATCTACCAAAAGACTTGGCTGAAGACAGCATGTTTCCATTTAAAGGCTCAGACTCCATATTTGTAAAAGTAAGTTTCAAACTTGGAGACAAAAAACTGCTCATAGAAAAGTGGAAAGAACCAGTAGAACAAGAAAAATAACTAAAAGCCCAATAACGCCAAAACTACTCCCATTTTTTACCTATTTGTTAAACAATACTATAAAATACTTACATGTCTATTTTTAGTGTGATAGGATGTTAAGTTTATGCCTTCTTTAAAAACTCTTTTGAAGGAAATAAGAGAGGAGTTAAAAGAAAAAGAGAAAGTGCGGGAAAAAGCCCAAGAAGATATGCGAAAGGCAACAAGCCTTTCTAAGCAGGCAATACTCCTCATTCATCAGAAAAGGTTTAAGGAAGCAAAAAAGCTAATTGAGAAAGCAAAAGGAATCATTTCGAGGCTTAATAAGGCCTCAACCAAATATCCGGAGATCGTTTACAGCGGCTTGTTCAACGCTGCACGCCAAGAATACTCCGAAGCCAACATATTTCTAAACCTAATCGAAGAGTCAAGATTCATAACACCAGAGGAGATCAATGTGCCTTCAGTTGATTATGTGCTTGGACTAGCCGATGTTATAGGAGAATACAGACGTTTAGCACTGGATGCTCTACGTGAAGGAAATGTAGAAAAGGGTGAAAAATGCCTACAGATAATGGATGAGGTTTACACGGAACTTATGGCAATGGACGAAGCGTACATGCTTGTTCATGGACTTAGGAGAAAGTGCGATATCGCAAGAAGGATCATCGAAACTACACGTGGAGACATAACACAGGAAGTGCGGAGAAGCTCGCTGGAAAAACATTTGAAAAGTTTTGAAAAATTCGTAAAAAAGAAGTCGATAAGCTCCGAGAAAGGTAAATGAGTAGAAGATAATGAGTGCTGCTGGCATAAAGCCTAAATTTTCAATTGAAAAAGCACATGAAACACAGTTGCGATTGTCTAAGCAGATTGTTTTTGAGGATGTGCTGCCTAAAAGAATCCGTTTTGTTGCTGGTGTTGATGTCGCTTACGTGAAAGACTTGTCTATCGGCGCTGTAGCCGTTTTGGATTACATCTCCCTAAAACTTGTCGAATCACACATAGCTCTTTGTAAAACTCGTTTCCCATATATCCCAACACTACTTTCCTTCAGAGAGATTCCGCCAACTGTTTTAAGCGTTAAAAAGTTACATGTGCAGCCAGACGTTTTCCTCGTCGACGGGCATGGTTTCGCGCATCCTTATCGATGTGGATTTGCAAGTCATCTGGGACTCGTAATAAGGAAACCAACGATAGGTGTTGCAAAAAGCAGACTGTTCGGCGAAGTTGAAGATGCAGGCGGCAAAGAGGATGTTGCGTTGCTTAAGCATAATAACGAGGTAATCGGTGCAGTAGTTACAACGAAACGTGGATGTAAGCCCATTTATGTGAGTGTGGGACACATGGTTTCATTGGAGACAGCCATTAAAATTGTTAAACACTGTGCACGTTACAATCGCATTCCTGAACCAATCCTTAAAGCTCATGAGATAGCAGCGGCGGAAAAACGAAAAATCAATATCGCTTCAGCAGTTAACAGATAGAGAAGTGAAGTGAAAAAAATGCTCCATCCAAAACTTAAAGTATTAGCCGACAAAATTCGTGATAAGAAACTTCGAAGAAAAGTTACTGAATTACTGGAAAATCCGACATTTGAAATAAACGGGAAAAAGTATTCGAGTTTGCCTCTTGATGTTTCGCCAGCCGGATTATCCCATCATCACTGCTATCCAGGCGGTTATATTGAACATGTTGTTTCAACAGCCAACCTCGCACTAGCAATGTGCAATTCTGTGGAAAAAGTTTACCATGGAAAGGTTAACCGTGACCTCGTCATAGCTGGTGTTCTGTTACATGATATTTTTAAGCCCGCTACATACATTGTAAATAAAAATGGGAGTTACAGTTCTACACGCTTAGCTGATTACATGGATCACTTATCACTTGTAATTTCAGAGCTTGTTCGAAAAGGCTTTCCCTTAGAGTTAGTTCACATAGTGTCTGCTCATCATGGAGATTATGGCCCAATTGGACCGCACACAGTGGAAGCTTTGATTTGTCATTTGGCGGATTTAATGGATTCGCGGTTAAACGGCAAAGTCTTAAGTGCAGCAGCGTATCTCACGAGAAAAGCTGTTGGCGAAGAACTGCAAGGATTAACCTCGAAGGAAGCATTCGAAATAGTTCACTCGAAGGCCGTCGAAGGCTGGGAAGGAGTGGTAAAAACCGTTGAAAAAATAAAACGGAAGAGGAAAATGCATAAAACTTAATAGTTTATGCTGCATGGAATTTTGAAATGGTGGCTGTGAAATGGAGATTTCCTTTCAAGAATTTCAGAAACTGGATATGCGTGTTGGAAAAGTTATAGAGGCAAATCAAATTCCAGGTTCACGAAACCTCATAAGAATGATTGTGGATTTCGGAACAGAAAAGCGGCAAGCGGTTGCTGGACTTCTACAATGGTATAAGCCGGAAGACTTGGTTGGCAAAAAATATGCTTTCATATTGAATCTTCAGCGAAGAAAATTCATGGGTGTGGAATCCCAATGTATGATTTTGGCTGCTGAAGATGAGAAGGGAAACGTAGTGTGCTTGCAGCCGGAAAAAGACATCGCAGAAGGAAGCAAAGTACATTAAACTGGGCATTCAGCCTTTAACTTAACAGTTTAATTATGGCTTCAGCTTTTTTCTTGCTTCCGACGAGATACTCAATCATTTCTGGGTCTAAGTCAAGCCATTTTGCAAGTCCAGCAGCCATATTTGCATTGTTTTTAAAGATAATTCTTAGATATGGCAGAATCTCTTTTGAGGCTCTAACTGCTGAAATGTGGCATTTACGCTTAATCTTGTATCCAATGCTTAATTGCATTGCACGCTCAGCCTTAGACCTTGACAACATTCGTATACGTCCGGGAAACTTGAACGGTATCCACCCACGAGTTTTAGTGTTTTGTCTAGCCATAGCCACGCCAGCAGTCATATAGTCGATAACATAACGTGTAAAGCTCCAGTCCTGTGTAGCACGGATTCTACCACGATAAACGTCCGCGATTGAAAGTGCATCCATGGCTCTGGCCAAGTCATGTGGGTCAGTTAGGTGTGCGGGAACATTTTCGTATATCCACTCAAAAAGCATGTCAATGTCAACGTCAGCCATGTCTACCGCCCGTTTTGCACCGACACATGTTTTTCCGTAAATTATCATTCTCAGCACGGTGAAAATTGTTTCTTGCCTGTCGCGGTAACCAAGCCAAGAAACATCCTCATAAGTTAGCCTCTTCCTGCCTTGAGCCAAAGCTTGAAAGTCGTTTACTGCCGAGCGGACATCACCTTCTGAGCGTTGAGCAATGAATTTTAACGCGTTTTCGTCTGCTTGAATTCCCTCACGTGCACATATGCGTTTTAAGTGCTTCATAACCTCGCCAGCGGGTGGCTTCTTAAACTCTATTAGAAGGCAGTAGTTGCGGAGATTTGAGAACCGCGGGTCATAAGCATTGTTGGCTATTAAAACCACTGGACATTGAGCAGATTTTATAATTTCAGTTATTGCCTTTACTCCACCCTTATCCGCTGTGCCCGTTAATCCATCCAACTCATCAAGCAAAACAATTCTTTTTCCACCAAATAACGACCCATATTGCGAAGCTAAGCCTGCAAAACGCCGTATAGCACTTTCAGTTCGATAGTCGCTTGCATTTTTCTCCACAAGCTCCACCTGGAAATCGTTAGCTAGGGCTTCAACCGTAACGGTTTTGCCGACACCTGGTGGTCCATAGAGAAAGGCAGCCCTCTTCTTTGGAATGCCTTTTTCCCATGACCTTACCCAATCGACAAACTTTTGGATGACTTCTTTGTTTCCAACGACGTATTTTAGGGATTTTGGTTTATGCTTAACAGTCCAAGCAGCATACAATACTTTTCACACCATGTTTGCCTTTCTTAATTCATAACCAGCCTCAACAAGCCTAGCCAACAACGCGCTCAGCTGAACCTCTTCGTCTGCACCCTCAACAAGCCTATAGTCTATTTCACCAATAATGTCTGCCAGCTTTATCTTCCATTGTTCCGGCATGTCTGCTCTAAAGATCTCTGTGTGGATTTGACGGATTATGTCGCTTCCAGCCACCCCGTATTTTTGGATCATGTCGCGCAGTTGTTTTCTTGCTTCCAAAAAGTTGCCGTTCATGGCGATTTCTATCATTTTTTGGACATCTGCAGGATTTGCCCTTCCAGTGATTGAATAGACAACTTTTGCGTCAACAGGTTTATCCAATGAAGCTGCTGCTTGCAGGGTGTTTATTGCCCTTCTTAGGTCTCCACTGCAAACCTCAAAAATGGCGTCTAAACCATCATCTAACAACTTCACTTTCTCTTCTTCAGCTATCTGCCTTAAATGTTGGTCATGCTCTTCTCTCGGCAAATATGTGAAGCGGAAGGGTGCACACCTTGACTGAATGGGCTCTATTATTTTTCCACTGTAATTTGCGATTAGGATGAATCTGCATGTTTCTGTGTAACGTTCCATTGTTCGCCTTAACGCTTGTTGCGCATCAGAAGTCATGTTGTCCGCTTCATCCAAAATCATTATTTTGAATGAAATTTCGCCAATCGACCTAACCCTCGCAAAAGTTTTTACAGTTTCTCGAACAACGTTGATTCCTCTCTCGTCGCTGGCGTTTAACTCCATAATATGCTCCCTATAAGCGCCGCCGTAAAGGTCTCTAGCCAAACAAATAGCAGCTGTGGTTTTCCCGGTTCCGGGCGGTCCCGCAAAAATACAGTGCGGTACATTTCTTGATTTAACGAAGCTTTTTAAGCGTTCAACTATTTCTTTTTGGTTAACCATATCGTCCAATGTTTTCGGCCTATACTTTTCAGCCCACATCTCAAAACTCAACAGTAAAACCTCCATTGTTTTATTAGCTGTGCGAAAGCACTATAATAAAACTGTGTTATTTTATTATTTCTCATATTGTTAAATAGGTAAAAGTTTGGTTTTCTATTGCTAAAAGAGAAGGGGGAAGTTAGATGCGGCCTAGAGCCCGCATCGCGTCGACAATTTTCCTAACTGCTGTGACATAAGCGGCTGTTCTCATGTCTGTTTGATATTGCTGTGCGGTTTGGTAGACATCTTTGAAGGCTTTTGTCATTACTTGTTTAAGTTTTTCGTCAACTTCTTCATCGCTCCAGTAGTATCCCATGCGGTTTTGAACCCATTCGAAATAGCTTACTGTGACACCTCCAGCATTGGCTAGGACATCTGGAACTATTTTGACACCCTTTTCATGTAGTATCTTGTCTGCTTCAGGGGTTGTTGGTCCGTTTGCCTCTTCAACTATGAGCTTTGCTTTAACGCCATCAGCGTTCTCTTTGGTTATTTGATTTTCTAAGGCTGCAGGAATGAG
>DAOUSM010000006.1 GCA_030627225.1 Candidatus Bathyarchaeota archaeon
TTCGATACTGGGATTTTGTTGGTGCAGAAACTTACGAGGAAACCGTGCACAGAGCCTTCATGATAAGCTTCTTGGTCACATATGGTTATGCAACATTGGAAATCCACCCATTGGAGGAAGAAACCTTCATCAAGCCATATGGAAAGCCTGTGACTAAAATTGGAGAAAAGCAGCTGGTTTCGATACCAATAGCCATCACGGTGGAAGACTGGAGGAGATGGAAGAGAGGCGAACTTAAATGAGCAAAAGGAAAGCCTATTACGCGAACAAGATTAAGAGGGCGGTTCATCTACTCTTCTACCGAAGACACAGAAAACCTGGAGTAAAGGGATGGGAGCTTAGTAAAGCGTTAGGCTCAGACTATCCAAAAGTCCTAAAAATCTTAGATAAGTATCTGAAAGCACTTGACCTGCAGGTTAAAACGGTTTTTGAGGAAGGAAAGCCAGCTGAAAAACCAACCTTGGAGCAGTTGGACAAAGCTAGATTCTACGTAACGTTAAGAGGGGAATTAACACCTAAAGAAGCCAAGATGATTGGTTGGCGAATCGACGACCTCGCTGGACTAGCAATATCCATTGCTTACATAGTATCTAAAAAGGGAAAAGTGCCGAGAAAAGAGGTTGAGGAGCTGTTACGCGATAAACTTCCGGGATGGAAGGTCGGCATCAACATTGACCGATACATCCGCTATGGATATCTGACACAAGACGAAAACGAACAATTATACTTAGACTGGAGAACCCACGCTGAAGTGGATCAGAAAGCACTCATAGACCTTATTTTGAGCACCGAAACCTAAACGTATTCTATCTTCTTATTTTATGATAAATAAATGCTATAATATCTATAACAATTATTGCTACAAGGATAATCAATGGGCTACTTAGAAACTTATCTGTGAAAAAGTCCCCTTGAGCATTGACGGAATTGATTAATGTAAACAAGAGGAATAAAACACATGGTGTCAACACTCGCTTCTTCATACTCTTAGTCTCTTAAGAATTTAGGTTATGCTTACATTTTGTATCTGAAAGTACCTTTTAGCCAAAAAGCGTAAACGCTCAGCGTTTCTCCCGTTTTTCCCTATGGCAACGCCCTTATCTCTTGGGTGAACGGCTACAACAGCCATTGTTTTCCCGTCCGGCCTTTCAGTTATGCGAACCTCTTTAACCATCGCTGGTTTCAAAGCGTTTTTAATGAATTGTACAGGGTCTTCTGAGTATTCAATTATCTCGTGTTTTTTGCTTGTCATCCTTTCCAGAATGCGGATGTTTCTTCCGCCTTTTCCGATGGCAACCCCTATTTGACCCTTATTAACCACGAAGATCACGCGTCCCTGTTCCTCATCGATTATGCAGTCCCTAACGCTTGCACCCGTTATGCTTTCGAACAACGCTATATATCGCATCTCTGTGCCTGTGAATTTTATACCGCTTGTCATTCGCTTCCTCCGTAGGATTCCTCTGACTCTGGTTTTTCTATTAATCTAAGAATTTCTGAATCACCGGGCTCTCTTAAACTTAACGCTGAAATGATGAAAGGTTTGCCGCATACCATGGCTAGGTCCTTTGATGAACCTTTATAAGTGATTAGTGGAACATTCGAGAGCTTGCAATAATATTCTATGTCTTCATGTATGTTTTTAGGGCAGTTGGAAGCTAAAATTATCATTTTCGTTTTTCCCGTTTTTGCATTCTGTATTGCTGAGTTCGCCCCAAAGGATACTTTACCTGTTTTCACAGCCGTTGCAATTGCCTTATCTACATCTATCACTTGTTCTCCCCCTTCAGCTCAGACGTCGACATGTAAAGTTCAACCAGTCCCGTTCCTATTGGTATCGACTGCCCAACTATTACGTTTTCGGTTACACCCGCCAGCGGGTCGCTTTCACCCTTCACAGCCGCATCAATAATGTTTGGCACAGTTATCTCGAAGGCCGCCCTCGCCAAAACACTTGACTTCTTACCACTTACGCCGTGTCTACCTATTTGCTGCACCTCACCAGTAGATGTCATCATATCCGCAACAAGCATGACGTGGCGAATGTCAACATCCAATCCTTGCTCCTCTAAAACACCCTTAGCCTCATGTATCAGCGCGTTTCTAGCGGCTTCTATCCCGAGGGTTTTCGCTATTTCATGAACGTTGTTTGTTGTTGTTCGGCAAGAGTCTACCCCAGGAACCTCCAAGGCTTTAGACAAGTTTGAACCATCTGTCCTTATAACCCATTCTCCTCTTTCTTCCGTAACCAGCACACGTTTTATGCCGGGAACACCTTTGATATGGAGTGAGGGAACCTTGTCGAGTAGTTTTTTGAGAGCCTCAACTTTTTTGGGCTTTATATTTATATGATTGCCTCTTATTCTCACGGTGAAGTTCTCCATCTTTAACTTGTCCTTCAATTCTTGCGATTTTACCTCTCTATCTTCCATCATAGTTTTGTTAAGTTCAACCACTATCTCCTCATGCACCGGATCCTCGTAGACCGCCTGGGCTAAGTCCTCTAATGCTGTATGAACTATGTTGCGGGCAACTTTTACAGCTGCTTCTCTGCTTTTCTTATGCTTTCCGGTTAGGTAAATGGTCATTATTGGTGTGGATGGAATTCTCCTTGCGTCAACGATCTCTATTAGTCTTGGCAGGCCTAGAGTTACGTTCTGCTCTCTAACTCCTGCATAGTGGAATGTTCTAAGCGTCATCTGTGTGCCTGGCTCACCTATTGATTGAGCTGCAACTATGCCCACGGCTTCACCGGGCTCCATCAAGGCACGCTTGTAATGTTTAACTGTTAGCTTGATCGCCTTTTCCACACCTTCTTTACTTAGTTTTGCTTTGGCTAAGCCCTGTTTAAGTTCGCTGATGAGTAGAGGTGTAAGTTCGCTTTCAAATTCTTTCAAGCGTTTTTTAATGTATTCAGCTGATGCTGGTCTACTTTTCTCTATAGCGATTTTTATCTGTTCGATTAATCGGCTTACGTTTACAGCTCGTCCATGGTCACTTTTAGCCGGGTCAACACCGTCTTCGCCGTATTTGAGTTGGATTATGTCTCCTGCCGAGTTTCTAACAGTTCCATCGTATTCTAAGCGCAGGTGTTCAAGTGCATTGATCAGTCTCCTCTGCATGTAGCCGCTCTGCTGTGTTCTGACGGCTGTGTCAACGAGACCTTCTCGGCCACCCATTGCGTGGAAGAAGAATTCAACGGAGTCAAGTCCCTTTTGGTACGAGGAATATACGAAACCCCTTGCTTTTGGACTAGGGTCGCCTGGTTCGAAATGCGGCAAAGCGCGGCCTACGTATCCACGCATTATCCTTTTCCCACGCACTGCTTGTTGTCCTACACAGGCACTCATCTGTCCAATGTTTAGGCTTGAACCTCTAGCGCCTGTTCTCGTCATGATTATGCCTGAATTTTCTAGGGTGAAGTCTTCGTCAGCTACTTTTCCAGATTCATCTCTTGCCTTTGCCAGTTCATTCATCACGTATATTTCAAAGGAGTCCTCAATGGTTTGTCCTGGGAGCCTGGGCATGGTGCCTCTACGGTAACTGTCTATTAATTCCTCTATTCTCTTTTCGATTTTTTCCATGGTTTTTCTTATTTTATCTTCAGCTTTTGAAGAAAGAACTAGTTCGTCGTATGAGTATGTGAAGCCACGCATTGTTATGAAGAGCTTCAACATCCGGGTTATTCTGTTCAGAAATTCACGTGCGGCCTGTGTCCCATAATCCTTTATTATCCTGTGGAAGAGACTTTCAGATTGTTCGGCGCCTATTGAACGCCTGTCTATAACGCCACATTTGAGTTCACCGTTTTTAACAACAACGTAGGCGTCGTAGGGGCAATTTTCCTTTAAGCATTTAGCACATCCCCGACAGATGGTTGCTTTCAAAACACAGTTTAGGTCTTTTGGCAGAAACAGACTGAAAATCTGTTTGCCACTCCATAATGGCTGAGGCTTTTTGATTTGCGGTTCCGGCAATGGTCCCTCATATCTTGCAGCCACTAACAGCCTACCGACCTCGTCCTTTGTCAGGTAATTAGCTTTCCTTGTGAAGAGATAGGCTGCGGTTATGAAGTCTCGGATTGCACCTATTATTGGGCCACCGAACCGCGGCGACAATATTTGGTCTTGAACTTGCATCAATAGACGTGCTTCTGTTCGGGCCTCTTCGCTTTGCGGTATGTGAAGGTTCATTTCGTCCCCGTCGAAGTCAGCGTTGTAGGGTGGACAAACACATAAGTGTAAACGGAATGTTTTGTATGGTAGAACACGCACGTGATGCGCCATGATTGACATGCGGTGAAGCGAAGGCTGACGATTAAAAATGGCTATGTCTCCGTTTTTAAGGTGTCTTTCCACAATAAAGCCGGGCTCTAAGGCCTCAGCAACTTTTTCTCTATCAACAACGAATTCAAGTCTTATTCGTTTACCATCAGGCCTAATAATGTAGAGGGCGCCAGGATATTTTTCAGGTCCGTTTATGACGAGTTTACGCATTTCCTCAATGTTCCATTCGGTGAGTTTTTCAGGCACAGACAATCGTGTGGCAACTTGAAGTGGAACACCAACCTCGTTTATGTCTAGGTTTGGGTCTGGAGAAATGACTGTTCGAGCTGAGAAGTCAACCCTTTTCCCTGAGAGGTTGCTTCTAAATCTGCCTTCTTTCCCCTTTAATCTTTGTGAAAGCGTTTTTAGCGCTCTGCCTGAGCGATGTCTTGCCGGAGGTATCCCAGAGGCTTCATTGTTGAAGTATGTTGTTACATGATACTGCAGTAGCTCGGATAGGTCTTGGATTATAAGCGTTGGGGCTCCAGCATCCATGTTTTCTTTCAATCTTTGGTTGATGCGGATTATGTCAACCAGTTTGTGGGTTAGGTCGTCTTCTGAGCGGATGCCTGATTCCAACGTGATTGAGGGGCGCACATAGACTGGTGGAACCGGCAGAACCTGTAGAACCATCCATTCTGGGCGTGCAGCTTCCGGATTAAATCCTAAAAGTTCAAGGTCTTCATCTGGTATACGTTCTAGTCTTTCTCTAACCATGCTTGGGGTTAGTGGTTGCGAGCCACTTTCTGGAATTTCCTCACTGAGTTTCGTTGGCTTTTCAAAAGTTATTTTGTATTGCATTGCTCCGCAATGGGGACATTGTTTCGCCTTTATCATCTCTTGTATGTTATTTTTGTAAACTTCGTCTGGAACTGACCCTAAGAGTTGACGTGCCCTATTAGTTCTGACTTGAATCTTCTCTATTCTGTCGTCTGGTAGTAATATTCTTCCACAGTTTCGACATGTTGCTCTTAAAATGTTGTATATGATTTTTGTAAATTCAATGTGTATTATTGGAACAGCGAGTTCGATGTGGCCGAAGTGGCCGGGACATCGAATAGCCGTGTTACCGCATGTTTTACATCTTTGCCTCGGCTCAAGGGTTCCAAGCCTACCATCCATTAATCCAGCAGTGATCGGGGCACCGTCCTCATCGTAAGTGTCTGGTGTTTGAACCTCCACCACGGAGAGTTTACGTATGTCTTGTGGTGAAAATAGACCAAACCCAATTTCGTCAACAATTTTATGGACTATCTCTTCCAAAGCCATGTTAAGCCTTCTCCTTAAGTTTTAATTTGGGTGCTACACAAAGACTCATTAACTCTTGCAAGAGAAGCTTGAAAGCGTAAGAGACCACTACCGGGGAGATTCTAGCGTTATCCCCGCAGATTCTGCACACGTATTTTCTCTGTCTCATGTCGTAATAGGCTATGTAACCACAGTTTTCACAAACATAAAGTGTGTATTTATCTGATTCTTCTAGTAATCTGTCGCGAAGCAGCATCGTAGCTCCATGTCCTATGAGGCAGTCTCGCTCCATTTCGCCGAATCTTAAGCCTCCGCCCCTAGCTCTGCCTTCGGTGGGTTGTCTTGTGAGCATCTGCACTTGTCCCCTTGCTCTGGCATGTATTTTATCCGCAACCATGTGGTGGAGTTTCTGGTAGTATACGATTCCAACGAATATGTCTGCAATGAATTTTTCGCCTGTCGTGCCATTGTAAAAGACTTCTCTGCCCGTGTGACTGAATCCAAGCTTAGTTAGGGCTTTTCTGAGTTCTTCTGGCCTCTCGTTTGAGAAGGGTGTTCCGTCGACTGGTTTTCCCCTCATGGCGGCAACTTTTCCAGCTATTGATTCGATGAAATGTCCAATGGTCATCCTTGAGGGGATGGCGTGCGGGTTGATTATTATGTCTGGAACTACGCCGTCTTCTGTGAAGGGAATGTCCTCTTGCGGAACAATTAATCCTATGACTCCTTTTTGTCCATGGCGGGAGGCGAACTTGTCTCCCAGCTCTGGTATGCGCTGGTCGCGGACTCTAACTTTAACGAGTTTGCTTCCTTCTCCAGATGCTGTTACAAAAACCGCGTCAACAATTCCTGTTTCTGACGGCCGCATGTCCACTGATGTGTCACGCATTGAAGGCCCCCTAACTTCAAATTCCTTGTATTCCTCAAGGAATCTTGGTGGACTTGTCCTGCCTATGAGAACGTCTCCGCCTGCCACCTGTGCTTCCAAGCTTATTATTCCATCTGGCTCTAGCAGTCTGTAGTATTGCTCTCCTCTGTATCCGCGCATTCCGGGTTCAGGTATGAGGAATTTGTCCTTTAGTCCGCCTAAGTATTGGCGGCATTCAGCCTCGTAGATTCTATAGAAGTTTGAGCGGGCTAAGCCTCTTTCTATTGAGGCTTTGTTGAAGATTATGGCGTCTTCCATGTTGTAGCCTTCAAAAGAGAGCACGGCAACTATGCAATTTTGCCCTGATGGACGGAGTTTATAACCCATCATATCCATTAACGCTGTTTCTACTAGGGGTACTTGCGGGTAATGTAGAATATGCGACCTTGAATCTACACGTTGCTGAAAGTTTGTTGCGTAAACTCCTAATGCTTGTTTCGCCATTGCGGCTTGATATGAGTTCCGCGGCGACTGGTTATGCTCAGCGTATGGAATTGTTGAGGCGCATGTTCCAAGTATCGTGTATGTTGCGATTTCCACATGGGTATGTTCTGGGGTTACTTCTTCAAGGCTTAGAGCAACGTAGGCATTTTCTTCTTCCTCAGCGTCCAAGTATTCGATTACGCCGTTCTTGACAAGGTTTTCCCATGACCATTCCCCAGAAACTATTTTCTCTACGTGTTCCCTCTGAAGTTTTGGTGCACCATTCTCAACTATTATGAGGGGGCGTCTAACCCTTCCCTCACCGCAGTTAACGTATATTTCTTCTTTTTCACCCTGAATTTTTGAGAAATAAGCTATGTTGACTTCTGTTGAGATTTCACCTCTCCTTCGCCTTTCCCTAAACTCTCTGGTTAGTTCTTGTGGGGAAGTGCTGTATCCAATTATGTTTCCGTCGACGAAAACTTTTGCCCCTGAAAGCTTTAGAGTGTCATTTGCTTCATATGCGGGGACTACGCCCATGCTATAGAGTATCTGCTTTACTTTCTCAGGATTTACACCTACTGAGATGCATGCGGATAAGGCTAGGTTTTTGACCAGTCCACAGTTTGAACCTTCAGGTGTTTCGTTTGGACATAGGCGGCCCCAATGGGTTGGGTGCAGGTCTCTGGCTTCGAAGTTCGGTTGGCTTCTGCTCAATGGTGATTGTAGTCTGCGTAGGTGACTGAGCGTGGAGATGTGGTTTGTCCTGTCCAGAAGCTGAGTTATACCGACTCTTCCCCTCCCCCAGTTTCCAGTGGCAAGTGCGTGTTGAAGCCTTTCGGTTATTATTCCTGGGCGGACTGCTGCCGAAACGGTTATTATTGGACCTTTTACACCTATGCGTTCAAGCTGGTATTTTATGTCTCTGCACAGGTTTCTGAAGGCCACTCTGAATAGGTCTGCAAGCAGGGGGCCTGCAAGTCTTAACCGCTTGTTTTTGAAGTGGTCCTTGTCATCGGTTTTTCTTCTCTCAAGTTTTAGTTCGATTACTCTGCATGCCATCTCGCCTAAAAATAGGGCCTTGTCTTTTCTGCTTTGGCTTGTTCTGCCTACGTGTGGTAGGAAGTTTTTGTCCATTACTGTTTCGGCTTTTTGTATTCGGTATTCTTCAACTTGGCCGTGGGCGACGCGGTTTCCAATGAATAGGATTGCGTCTCTTACTGTGTCTACTCCTACTGATTTTTCAAATGAGGGTTCTAACTCGCTTTGCATTTCTTTTTCCATAGAAACAGCTTCAGCTATTTCCTTGTCCGACTCTAAGCCCAAAGCACGCATTAATATGACAAACGGGATTTCTGTGGGCACACCGGGCATCGAAACGTATATGGCGCGGTCCGATTTCATTTTTAATTCTATTCTGGCCCTGAAACCCACGGTTGTGGAGAATATTTTTGCTTGATATACTGGTGTTGCTCCTTTTTCGTCTATGTCCACTATTATGCGGTTCGGCGCCAAGTCTTCCATAGCTACTATTACGCGTTCTGAGCCGTTTATTATGAAGTAGCCGCCTGGGTCATCCGGGTCTTCTCCACAGGCTATTAGTTCTTCCCTTGAGAGTTGCGATAGGAAGCACAATTTCGATTTCAGCATTACCGGGATGTTTCCAATATAGACGAGTTCCGTGTCTTGTTCCCTATCGTCTATCACAGGGGTCATTTCAAGGGCTATTGGAGCTGCATAGGTTAGGCTGCGGAGTCTCGCTTCCCAAGGATAGATTTCATGTTTTGTGCCGTCAACCTCTGTCACGTATGGACCGGTTATTCTTGTCTGCGGGTCTATTATCCAAACCTGACCCAGCTTCACCTTGTATGGGCATTCAGGAACCTCTACTGGAATTTCACCTGCTTCATCTATTACTTCTTGGAGGCCATGGTCTATGAACTCGTTGTAAGAGTCGAGGTGTTGGCGGACTAAACCTTTTTCTTTAAAGAAGGCTTTTAGAAGAAGATGTGTATCATCCTTTGAAAATTCAGCCAATTCTAACTACCCCCGCAATTCCATATTTAAACATGTATGAATGAGATTACGTGTTGCGGGTTTCCTCAAACTTTTAATTTCCTCCGACTGATGGATCATCCAACGAAAAATCGGTCTCCAATTTTTAAAGAGCTAAAACGTAAACGGCACTGCTCTCTAATAAACTTTACCATATAAATCAACTTTTTAGCCAGTTTTCCATCTTTACTTCGATTCGAATTCGGAATCAAGAGTTAACGTTCATAACAGATATACTCCTATACATAGAGGAGGAATAAGTGCAATAGCCATAATAGGTGTAATAATCCACCTGAAGAAGTCAAGAGGATAAAGCTTTCAACCTAAAACGGCAAAATGTTTTGATAGCCCATATGGCTATTTACATCGAAGGAAGCATGTTAAGGCGAGGGTCTTGGAACCTAAATTTAAAGCAGCCATTGTCAAGCTTGTCTTAAATGGAAAAGCAGAGACAGCCCTAGAGTTGCTCGCTCAACATTATGGTGTTAATACGCCTAAAATAAAAGTCGGCTTACCTAAAGGACGCAAAAAGAAGACCCTTGGATGCTACAACGCGAACAAAAAGACTATTTTTGTTTTGAACAGTGACACACTAAAGGAACCATTCATTATCCTACACGAGTTTTACCACCACCTAAGAACCGCTGTAGACGCAAAACATAAAGGATCCGAAAAACACGCAAACAAATTCGCCAAAGAATTCATCCAAGCATACAAATCAATGGCAACTAAAGCTTTGGGAAACAATTAATAAGAAAGATTCGAAAAGTTTGTTATTGTGTGCGGCGGTAGCCAAGCCAGGTCAAAGTCTTAAAGAGACGGCTCTAGGCGAAGGACTCAAGATCCTTTCCCGTAGGGGTTCGCCGGTTCAAATCCGGCCCGCCGCACTATTCTACTTTGGCTTGAGACCTATTTTTCTCTAGTAAGTGGATTGTTTTATGTTGTAGTTTGGTTGAACGGTTGGGTAGAAATGTTTATTAAGACTTGAGATATAATAGGCTGAACCTTTCAGAAGGTGGATGAAAGCATGAGAAAGAAGCCAGACACAAGTTTAAGCAAAAATAAGGAAGACTTGAAATTTGGAATAGTGATTGATGATTTGTTAGTATATGAGATTCTATTCCGTAGGAGACCAGTTTAAGAGCTAACTCCCGTGGTTTCCTTCTCTTTTCTCCATTTCATTAAAATATCCAACCCATTCTGCTAATTCAGGTCTCTCATCTGATTCCCTAAATTATCATTGTAACGAGTGAACTTTTCTCCCATATCCACAACCTATAAACAGAAAAAGGTACGACTAAACTAATACTAAAATCGAAGCTGAATTAAGCAAAATTACACCTTCAAATCTATAAGGATGTTAAATGTAAATATGCGTAACATAAAAAGGAGCTTAAGCTTTTGGTTAACCGAAATCTTGTTGGCAGATGCGGATTATATTGTGGAGCTTGCACAATCTATAGAGCACACAAAGACTGTGGAGAATATCTAGAAAGACTTGCGGAACACTTTAAATGCCCACCAGAAAAAGTGAGATGCGAAGGCTGCATGGCTTTAACACGAGAATGTTGGGGATACGACTGCGAAATTGTCAAATGTTTAAGAAATAAAGGCTTAGAATTTTGCTATCAATGCCGTATCTATGAAAATGGAACATGTGAGAAATTTGAGAAACTGGCAAGGCCTTACCTGGAAGATGGAGTTGACTTAAGGGCAAACCTTGAAAGGATTAGAGAGGGCAAAATAGAAGAATGGTTGTGTGAAAGTGAAGAAAAATATAAATGCCCAGTTTGTGGAAAACCTTTATCCGTAGGTGCAATAAGAAAGAAATGTTATCATTGCGGAGCAGACCTCTCCAAAAACCCTTAAAAGGATTGAAGAAGCCCAAAATTCCATAAGTTTTCACCCTCTTTTGTTTCGTTTCAGCAACAGGTGGGCTTTTTGAGAAGCAAGCTGAAAAAGGCATAGTTAGGTAAAGGCATATATCTTTCCGTGTGATTAGAAACCTTTCATAAACATTTGCAAAGGTGAACACCATTGACGCTCATTGACGAGATAATTAGGCTGAAAAAGGAGAAAAAGGCAATAATTTTAGCTCACAATTACCAGCGGCCCGAAATTCAAGACATTGCAGACTACGTTGGAGACAGCATAGAGTTAAGCAGAAAGGCCATGGATGAGAAAGAGGCAGAAATAATAGTTTTTTCAGCAGTAGACTTCATGGCAGAGTCGGCTGCAATCTTAAACCCTGAGAAAAAAGTTTTGTTGCCAACCCTGGGTGCCCGTTGCCCTATGGCTCAGATGCTCACTGTGGATGAGATTAAACGGTGGAAGGTGCTTTATCCGCTTGTGCCTGTGGTTTTATACGTGAACACTTTGGCTTCAGCTAAAGCCTACTGCGACATATGCTGCACGTCAGCCAACGCTGTAGAAGTTGTAAATTCTCTGGATGCTGAAACTGTGCTTTTCGGGCCAGACCATAATTTGGCTGAGTATGTCCGTAGGAAAACTGGAAAAACCATCATTCCAATTCCTGAAAAAGGCTTCTGTCCAACCCATCTGCTTTTCCAGCCTGAGGATGTGCAAGCACTAAAAACGAAGTGTCCAGACGCCGTTGTTATGGTTCATCCCGAATGCAGTGTTGATATGCAGAGCATAGCTGATTTTATTGGAAGCACCTCGCAGATGTGTAGATACGCAAGGGAAAGCAACGCAAAAAAGTTTATTGTGGCCACTGAAGAGGGAATTATGCACCGTTTGAGAAAGGAGAATCCTGAAAAACAGTTTATGTTGGCTTATGAGGACGCCGTTTGTCCAAACATGAAGTTAAATACTCTTGAAAGAATTTACGTGGCTTTGAAAGAGGAGAAATACGTGGTTACTGTTCCAGAGGCCATAGCTAAAAGGGCTAGTAAAGCCTTGGAGAGAATGTTTGAGTTAAAAAAGTAAGAGGCTAGACGGAAACAAGCATTGTCTTAAGTATTTTCACTCCCCTTTTTGCAGCTAATTCATCGCTTAGTTTCCGAATTTCAGCGGCGTTACCATTCACAGCTATTGCTTCTAAACAGTCTCTTTCGCTTAGGTGGATATGCATGGTTGAACAGATTATGTGGATGTAATGATGTTGTATATGGGTGAGTGTGCTCTCAAGTCCTCTAACTTCATGGTCATAAAGCATCATTAAAACTCCGGCGTGCATTCCTTTCTCCTCTTGAAGCCACTTCTTCTCGGAAACAAACATTCTAACTGCATCTTGAACAGCCTTAGACCGGTTTTCATAGCCCATCTTGCGGATTATCTCATCAAAATCCCTTAACAAGTCTGGCGGAAAGGTTACGCCTACTCTAATGATTCCTGCCATATTATTCACAAATTAGATTTAAAGAGTTTAGCCATAAAGTTTTTATGCAAATAAAAGGTATTACTCTTTTTCAAAAAGGTGTTACCAGATGAAAGAAACGCGCAGCCAAGCATACTTTAAAGCTGTGGACATTGCCTTAATCAGCGTCTTCTGCGCCTTATGGGCCACACTTAACTTGACATTAGGACCATTAGGTTTCGCTTGGTTAATGCTTCCCATATTCTGTGACTTTGCAGTCTTTTTCACGCTTTTGCTTGCTGTATGGGCAACTGAGAAGTTTGGAGCAGCTTCTTTAGTCGGTATCATAGGCTCAATAATAATTCTGTTGATAAGGGCTTCACCGCACATTATTGGCTTTGCATCTTCCGCTATACTTTTCGACGTATTGATGTCAGCAAACCATCATAAACTCAATGCAAAAGCCTACAATATAGCTATAGCAGCTTTGGTAACCGCTGCATCTGCCTATTTTGCCGGAGTAGTCATCGGCGTCTTCTTCATGAACAAACCATTAGACTGGAAAACATTTGAGTGGGCACTAACTTTTTGGGGAGGATGGCATCTGATAGGCGGGATAATGAGCATAACAATAACGTTGCCAATTATAGGCATCCTTGAAAAAGCAAATGTTAGGAGAATTAAAGGTGCTTAAGGAAAACGATACTCTCGTATTGAAGATAAGAAACGCTGAGAAATTGCATGGACATTTAGGTCCTTTTTTGGTCATAGGCGTCAGAATGGGAATCTTAGCTAAGAGAATCTTAAACACAAACGTCGGGGAAAGCAATAAATTGCGAGTAACCGCAAGGCTTCCACTTTTAACTCCCTTTTCATGCATCATTGATGGAATCCAGGCTACAACCCAATGCACTGTTGGAAATCAAAAACTTAGAGTAGAGGACTCGCAAGCACAAATAACCGTATATTTTAAACTGCAAAATCCAGACAAGGCTCTGAAGGTTCATGTTAATCCCAAAATAATAGACGAGTTAAAGAATAGGTATTCAACGGGGGCTTCCAACGAAGAGCTCGCATGGGAAGTTGCCTCCATGCCAGAGAGCCTGCTGTTTACGATAGGAAAGCAATAAATACATTTTACAACCCTAGCGAAATTGAAAATATGCAAGATTTAGAAATAGCCAAAAAGAGACTGAATGAAGAAGGTTTAACACTTTCTATTGTGAAGAATGCTGAGGTGATTTTTGAAACTGCTGCGCATGGAATTTCCGGTCTTCTTGAAGCAATTGAAAAGTTTTATGATGAGCTTGAAGGTGCCTCGGTTGCGGACAAGGTTGCTGGAAAGGCGATTGCATTGCTGTGCGTTTATGCAAAGGTTAAGGCAGTCTACGCGGTAACCTTGAGTGAAAGAGCAAAAGTCGTGTTTGAAAAGTACGCGGTTTATCATGAATGGAGCAATTTGGTTAAAAGCATACTTGACGTTGATAAGGCAAAGATATGCTCCTTTGAAGAGTTGGCAAAGGAAATTTTTAATCCAAGAGAAGCTTATGAAAAATTGAAGGCTTTGCAGGATTTATTGATGCGTGATAGGTGAAAAGTTAAATGGGCAGTGAACGCGAACGACTTATATCTGAGAAAGATGAAGAACTGATGCGTATCAGAGAAAAGAAGTTAAAAGAATTCATGAGACTGAAGGAGAAAAAGCAGAAAA
>DAOUSM010000081.1 GCA_030627225.1 Candidatus Bathyarchaeota archaeon
CCTCCTTAAAAAAGCACGGTTACTCTTGCTTGACCAAGTTGTCTGCCTAAGCGTTGTTAAAACAAGAAGCAACCTTCTAATCGCTGAGGACATAATCCTGCCTGACATTGCCCCAAAGCCTCAACATAAGGCTCCGATACCCGTATACGCAGTCCTCACTTCAGACATGCATGTGGGCAGCACAAAATTCCAGAGAGAATCTTTTAACCGTTTTCTATTGTGGCTTAACGGCAAATATGGAAACGAAAAGATGAAGGAGATAGCAAGCCACGTGAAATATATTTTAATAGCAGGCGACATTGTCGATGGAATAGGCATTTATCCAAACCAGATAAAGGAGCTGGCAGTCAAAGAGGTTTACGAACAATATAAGTTGGCTGCGAAGTTCATTGAGCAAATCCCAGACTACATAGAGGTAATAGTTATACCTGGAAACCATGATGCCACAAGAAAGGCCCTGCCCCAGCCAGCAATTTCAAACGCATTCTTAGAACCGCTTCAAGAATCAAGAAAAGTTCATTCCTTTGGAAACCCGTGCTTCCTAAGCATCCACAAAGTAGAAATACTGCTATATCACGGTCGCAGCCTAGACGATATTATTTCCACGATTCCAGGCATGGACTATAGCCATCCGGAAAAGGCCATGACCCTGCTGTTGCAGAGCCGCCACTTAGCACCAGTATACGGTGGAAAAACGCTTCTATCACCTGAGAACAGAGACGTTCTAGTCATAGAACGTGTTCCAGACATTTTCCATGCTGGTCACATACACTTGTTGGGATATAGTAACTATCGAGGTGTTTTAGTTGTAAATTCGGGTGGATGGCAGGAACAAACAGAGTACATGCGCCGGCTTGGGTTTGTTCCAACACCTGGAAAGGTTCCTGTTGTAAACCTGCAAACGTCAGAGGTCACAGTCATCCCGTTCAGTTAGGATAGCCCACGTGCAATTAATCGTGCAACGCGGATTGGCTCCGGGATTCTGTTGTAAACTGATAAGGCCCTAATAAGATTGCCAGCCCATTCAGCATTCACGCCTACAGTTTCAACATAAACCGGAGGCACACCGGTTGAGGCAACAACTTTATGGATTAAACCTAATTTCTTAAACACATCCCAGCGGACACGCCAATCTTCAAAATGCCGCTGGAGGGCCCGCTTTACCGCGTTGTTATTAGGCTTTGTCCGCGATATAATAATGACTGGTTTCTCAAATTGTTTATGAATAACCGTTGGATCAACGACGTTGAAGCCTGCAAAGGAAATACCTGCCAGCATAATTGCTTCAAATTTCCATTCACGTAGGATTTTGACAAGTTTTTCAGTTGCATCCAAGCCGTCAACTGTTATCCTCACAATTTTTACATCTTCAATTTCCAGTCCTTTAAACAGAACGGCTGCAAGAAGAGCCTTTGGCGTTATGCCTTTTTGGAAACTTCCGTCTTCAACTCCCACCACGAGCATGTTTCGAAAGGCATTTCGGCTCATATTTGACCAAACGTCCAAGCCTATTGTCATTACTTAAAACTTCTCTAATAAGGGTGCGCGTTACCTCTAACCGAATCTTCTTCGTTCGCCCATACCTTCCCATGCTTATGACCTGCGCATTCAACAACCCTATCGCGTCAAGCTCATTCACCAAGGTGCTTACACGTCGCTGCGTTAAGGGCGTAACACCCAACTCTCCACAAAGCTCATTGTAAACTTCGTAGATTTCACCCGTAATAGCGCGGTGAACATTTGCCCTGTTCAAATGAAAAATGCTTAGAACCACGAGCTTCGAATGTAAAGTGAGACCCCTTAAAGCTTCAACAACTCGGTTGCGCTCAATGTGCTTTTCTGCTTCTCGAACATGTTCTTCGACAACAACATCTGAACTTTCCCGCTCAGCAACTTCGCCAGCGACACGCAGCAAATCCAAGGCCCGCCTGGCATCGCCATGCTCGGCAGCAGCCAAGGCAGCGCAGAGACTTAAGGCACCATCAGACAATGCACCATCACAAAATGCTATTTGTACACGCTCAGAGAGAATGTTTCTCAATTCACCCGCATCATAGGGCGTAAAAACGATTTCTTCTTCACTGAGCGAACTCAAAACGCGCGGATCAAGAAACTCCTTTAGCCTTAGATCGTTGGATATGCCGATAAGAGAAACCTTGCTGCTGTGTAACATCTCGTTTATCCGTGTGAGTTCATAGAGGAGAATGTCGCCGCGGGTCTTTATCAACGCGTCAATCTCGTCTAAGACTATGATGAAGAGTGTTTTTGAAGAGTCCAAGCCTGTTCTGAACCTGTCAAAAACTTCCCCAATAGATAGGCCGGTGAAAGGGACAGACACCCCTATGCTCTGGCACAAACTTGCAAAAACACGATATTCGGTTCCTGTCAAACGACAGTTAATATAACAGAACTTGACTAGTTCGTTAAACTCTTTTGCCTTAGTCTCCAGATAAGTCAACACATACTTTGTTACAGCCGTCTTACCCGTTCCTGTCTTTCCATAAATGAAAATGTTTGAACTTCTTGCACCCTTCAAAACAGGGGCTATAGTTTCCCCAAGGCGTTTAATTTGTTCTTCACGATGTGGCAAGTTATCAGGTAAATAATCATGTCGAAGGACCTCTCGATCTTTAAAAATTTTTGAATTGCCAACGAACTTTTCAAACGCTTCATCGAGTATGTTAGTGTCCTTCATTTTTTACTCCTCACATGCCAGAGGTAATACCTCAATTTCTTGTGGGGAAAATAAGCCCTCTCATACAGAAAACTGAATTAGCGACACAAAATTCCTAAAAGAAGAGAAAATGCGATATAAGAAAGAAGAGGTGGAGGGACAGAGACACCCCAGAGTTTCTAGTGGAAATCTCTAATCAACCTTTAAAAGGTGATGTTGATTTCTTTTCTTAAAAGAAATTATACTCTGAAAGGTAAGAGAGCTGAACAAATTATAATGATTATTGTTAAAGATTTTAGATATTTATCAGAAATTTTTACTCTGGATGCATATCGTATCTTCAGATTTTCTTTTCCAATGGAAACAGAGGGGTGTCACCCTCTTCTCTTCAATACTTTTATAGCTTCCTCAAAAACTTTTTTCCTTACATTCCTTAACTCTTTTGCTTTAGGTTTGTTTGAGAAGTGGACGAAGAGAATTTGAGCACCTACGCCGACGTTTTACTTCACATTTTGCGAATACCCTGTGAAATTGATTTACCGTTGTTTGTTTTTCATCTTTCTTTTTGCTGATATTGACTTTTTCTTGTTTCTTCTTTGTGAAAAAGCCACCCCTTTGCTTCTACTGGAGACAGCTAACTGTTGGTTATTTTATCTTTATTCGCTGTTTAGAGAAACTGTGAACTTTGTGATGATGAAAACGATGAAATCTTTGCTTCTTTTTCATTTTCTATCCTGAAAAAACCTTCTTTTTTATCTTTCTTTCACCATAACACCTATAACTTGTGAACTGTAAAATTGTGAAGTGCCCCCGCTGAAGGTGTACATCGTTAATGCCAGCGAGAAAAATGCGTATCGAGTTATTCGATGGTGAAGGTAATAGGTATACAATAGCCTTTGAAGGCCAAATAACTAGGGAGAAGGCTCTTCGTCTTCTAGACTTAGTGGAGTTGTTAGGCGGGATGCCCAGCGAAACCAACCCGGGAATTAACACTGCAAGCCACGAATTTTCCAAAAATGACAAGGTTCGCATGATCATTCAAAAACATTTTCCAATAGTCTGGTTCTCTTCAAAAGAAGTTCAATCTGCTTATGAACAAGAATTTAAAGAACCAATAAGTCTTAGCACGGTGTCGACTTATCTCGCCAGGATGGCAAATAAGGGAATGCTCGTTAAGACGGGGGCATCTAACCGCTTGAAATATAGAATGGCCCCAAGTTTTCCGCAAGCCACGCTTAAACAGCAAATACCTTGATAAGGTTATTACCACGTTTTTGTTTAAATACTGCAGAAAAGAGGCTAACGGCTAAGGTGTATACCTACTTAGGGAAGCTTGTGCGACGGTTGAAAACGGTCTCACTTAGTTGACGAGAATAGCTGTGAGAAATACCAACGGAGAGTGATTTCTGGAATGTCGAATGCCCAAGACTTATAACATGCGTAATGCAGATTCACTTATTCACAAAAGATAATAAGTAGTTGTACCCCTTTTCTTGGGATGGTAACACCTTAAATTGTGAAGATTTATCTAAGGAGAAGAGTTGATGAATGACAAAATCAAGGAAGACCTAGTAGAGATGGAGAAGAAACTAACAGAGTACATCAATAAAGGTCGGGTAGTAGGATTTCATGAGATGCGAGAAGAACCAGTAATGGCAGTTAAGCCTGATAAGTCTAAGATAAAGCCTTTGGCCAAGATTAAAAACTATGAAGGAAATTTCCTCGCCGTGGATTGCTCTACGAGGACATTGAAAAGGGCAAACAACTGGGGAATCTACCTCATGCGGGCAGCGTATGCTTCAGTGGAAGGACGCAACGTAGTTTGGGGTTATGAAGAAAGCATTGCCAGCATAGTTGGAGATCGCCGGACACGTTCTAATTTCTTAACGGATCGAAGGCTACAACTAGAAAGTGAAATGGCTTTGAAAATTCTTCACGAAGAGTCTAAGGGTAGTGTAAGCATGGGTAGCGAGACTCTTCGTGGACCAAGTGAAGGCGATTACATTCTTTTGGATGGAGCTAGTTTCTTCGGCGGAAAAAGAGGATTCTACACCTTGCTATACGAAGAGGCTCTTCGTAAGAAGGTCAATCTTTTTGCTATAAGCAAACAGTCTCCAACACTTCTTGATGAAAAAGGTCGAGATTTTATGGCAGCAACGTGCATGCTTGCGTCTTATCCAGCTTGGATTTACTACCCAGTTAGAGAAGCGAATAAAGATAAGCATCTGTACGGCAATGTGTCTCTTGTAAAATTGTGTCGTGATAGTTCCCGTGCCTTCAGATGTGATATAATGGAATACCTAACTGATCGTGAAGTAGATGAGTTGGTTTCACCACTCACATCTGTATCTGAGGATCCGAGATGTCTTGGGTATCCAGTTGCCCTTTGGCTTGCCCATGATTTTTCCTCTCC
>DAOUSM010000111.1 GCA_030627225.1 Candidatus Bathyarchaeota archaeon
AACCCACGAACTCTCCGAACAAACAGTAGACATAGCTTTACCCCAAAACATAACAATATACGACTCCCTCTACATAGCTGCAACCAGAACACTAAAATCCACACTTTACACAGCTGACCAAAAACTCTACAACACATCAAAAAAGATGGTAGTCTCTAAACTGCTTTAACTCTAACAAGCAGAAAAATTCTAACCACATACACAACAACAGCCAAATCCCCATCACATCCATGCCTTTCCCATTTCCTAGTACCAAAATAAGCGAAACTGAAGTTACTAAGTCAGATATCCCCTATTTGTTGTTGTCGAGGGGGAGGGGTATAAAAAACATAGACCCCCCTACCAGGGTCAATTTTTGCGAATGTACGCTTCATTTAACCCTCAACCACAACATCTCTGCAAACAAGCATTAAAAAATGAGAAAGGGAACAATACAAGCAAACAGCAGTTTACAGGTAACCTAAACTTTTCCTTCAACAGATGTCTGTTCCAAGATATTTAACGGCTACCAACTTCGTCGAACTGTATTTACTGTTAACGCGTAACAGAACATTTAAGTTTTCTAATAATTCTTCTGAACCCATTTTTAAATAAGATGGAACTTTGATGACGAAATACAACTCTCCCTCAAAAACTTCGCGTTTCTTACCGTTAGAAGCAGTTTCCGTTCTTATATCATCCTTATCCAACGCCACTTCATGAGGCTCAATTACAACGTGATTAATATTCAGTATAAAACGTCTATTCAACGCGGGATATTTATCCGCAGATTTCAAAATTTTTTCCACCCTTTTCCACGGTATATGAGCTAAAATGTGCGGTAACGTTTCTTCTCCAGTATACCACTTACATTCCGCTCTGGCAATAAACACTTCCACCGTCATTCTTTCTTTTTCTCTAATTCTTCCAAATTGTGCAGGGCGTAACATTTCTCCGCTTCACCTTCTTCTTCGCTTGTTCATTTTCACCTTTTCATCTGGGCCTAAAACTCTCGTTTCAACATCCTTTTCACCTTCATTTCTGCCTGCGTCACCCAACCTCGCATTACAAAACGGACAAATGTTCACCAGCTTAGCCTTTCCGCTGCTAAAATCAAGCATAGTCAAAGGCTTACTAAAAGTCCTCTTACAAGAAGCACAAGAAATACGCATATGATTACCCTTCAAAGGCTGAGCCTTAACACCGGCAGCCTTAACCACACGCCCAGAAACACGCTTTTCACCATGAAACTTCCTCCAAAGATCAAAACCAAAAACAACAGCACTTAAAACGGCAGGAACAGCCAAACAAACATAAATCAAACGCAAAAAAGCCCAGTAAGGACTCGCCCAAACGTAACTAAACTGCAAACCAAAACCATAAAGGTCATGATGAATAATATAATCAATCTTACCCAACAAAAACAAAACAAAAACGGCACTAATAAGCCACAAAACAAGAACAACTCTCATAAACCAAGAAAACTCCAACAAACCTTTCAAATCCATACCTCAAACCCAAAACAAAAACTAACAACAAACTACAAAAACATTAGGAACACAGAAACAAAATCTTAAAACCATATTTAAAATCAACCCAAACGCAAAAACCAAACCAACAAAACATATTAAGCTCCAAATAGAGGGCCTACAACCATTGCACACACAAAAACATCAAGACCGCTTCAACGTCTCCCTAAGCGTCAGATAGGCTGCCGCGCCCATCCCCCTGCCAACCATCGAAACCATATAAACAATCTGCAAACCTAACGTCAAGCCGAACAAACCAATCGTATAATCAGACAAGTATCCACCAATCAACGAGCCAAAGAACGCGGTTACCCCCATTATTAAATTGTAGAAGGCAGTGAAACTTCCACGATACGCTTCTGGCGTAACGTCAAGCATGTAAGCGGTCATTGACGCTTGTCCCAGAGCGATTGAAATTCCCCAAAATGCACTGACACCTATTAGAACATACACGTTAGGAGCAAAAGCATACGCTATCGGAACTGTAACTAAACTGAATCTGAATAAGACTAGCAGTGGTTTTCTTCCTAAGGTGTCAGCGAGCCTTCCAATTCTGCTCTGAAAAATTATTGTAATTGTCATCTGAGTTACCGAGAGCAAAGCTATTTCCAGCATCGAAGCGTCTAAAACCCTAATTTGTGTTATGGAAAACAAAGGCCAAGAAATAGACATGAAGAACGTGAAGACTGCTCCGGCTAAAGAATACCTCATAAAATCTGGTGATTTCCTTACACGTGTAACTATTTCAAACATTTCGGGTAGGAAGCCTTTCTTTGAAACTGAATTCTCGTTGTTTCTCCTTTCTTTTGCAGAAAGCATCACGAGTGAGGAAATAAAACCGCAGACCACCGCTGCTGTGAAAGGGATAAAGAACATTTCTTGTGGAGCGCCCCCTACACTTTCCATAATTATCCCTGAAACCAAAGTAGCGATTAAGCTGCCAGCAGAAGCCCACAAATTGATAGCACCACTTGCCCTTCCAAGTCTGAGCGAAGGAACCAAATCACCGATTAACGCTGTCCATGCTGGTATCGCCATCGAACCTAAAAGCGCCTGAACAGCAATTAAAATGATTAGTTGACTTGCGTTCGTCACAAACATCATGGGAATCCAAAGCACAGAGATTATTAGACCTCCTAACACTATGAACGCAATTCTCTTGCCAAGTCTGTCGCTCAATTTCCCCCAGAAAACCTGCATCACGTTGTTTGAGAGGTTCATTAGAGACTGAAACCATCCCATTTCGGAGGATGAAGCCCCAAGCTTGACTGCGTATACACCCATGAAAGGGTTTACCATTCCCACACCTAGAGAGTTGACTACAGAACGAACGTAAAGAGGTCTTAAGTTTACTTCCGTAGAATCGGGTTGACAATTTTTCTCTCGAGACGTTTGTCATCACGTTTAACGCTGGTTTTCGAGTTTTACATCTAGATTTAGAAGACGCTTAAAAACCAATCGATTTTCAGTTTAAATAATCGTGCAGCAAAGCACTCTCGCTTACTAAAAACCTCTACATTGCATGTTTATTTCTGCATTTTCTAAAGGAAAACTTATATGGGAAACGATTGTTTTACTTTTAATCTCAGTTCGCGGTTTAGAATTTTGGGCGAAAGTTCTTTAGGTTTACTTCCTTTTGATGGGACGTTTACGCCTACGCTTTTTAACAACAGTTACTGAGTGCGTTTGATTCAACTGTCGGATTTGAGCGTTTGGAAACACTCGTTCAATTTCCTTCCGTACCTTTGCAATGTCTACTTCTCCGTAGGTTTTCACGTTAACTATTGGTTTTTCGTTTTCATCGTAACTTATGGAAACAGCATATCCTGAGCCTACTTCAACTTGTGTTGGCTCTAAAACAAAACCCAGCTCTTCTGAGTCTAACTTAATAAAGCTTCCCAGTTCACGCTTATGTTTCCGTTCCGGCACATCAACCACAACTTTGTTAGAAAAGGAGGGTGAGGATTAAAGGTTTGTTATGTTTGAATAATGATTAGCCATCTGTAGTTAGTGTAGCATCATTTTTTCTTCATATTTTTTAAGGTGCTGCGTAGCTTCTTTGACATCCATGAAGAGTTTGCTGACTCGTTCCACATCTTCAATTGTAACCTCCTTGCGTTTGGCGCCTTTAGCGTTTTGAGCAGCTAAACTCAGCAGTTGAACAGCATATCGTAGGGAGGTCTTAACCCCAACCTCTGTTAACTTTTCTAACGCATTTTTTCTAATACTCACCTTCTCCTCTTTAGAGCGTATCCGAAGGATTTCACGGATGCTGTCTGCATCGTACTCTTCGGTTCCGATTATTACTGAACGGTCAACGAGGTCAAGGGGGAAACCCATAGGGCTTTTAACGTCGGTGCCTCGAATAGTGGTTACACCACGGTTCGTGGCTAAAATAATGATAGGCACAAGCTCGCTTTCGATGGCTCTGCCCAAGAAGCTGAAAGCTTCCAAGTCTAGAAGGTGTGAGTCGT
>DAOUSM010000120.1 GCA_030627225.1 Candidatus Bathyarchaeota archaeon
TTTAGGTACAGGTGGTGGATTGTTGGAATGCTAAGTATGAGTTTGGCAGACCTTTTTATAATGGCTGTGGTGTACCGTGAAATGGTTAATCCGATTTTTTTTGAAGATTACTTTTTGTTTTTCTCGCCCGGCATAACGATTACTGCACTTTTTGCAGCCGCCTTTATGATTGGAAGGGAGATAAACAGGGAAATTCGTCGTGGAATCTCTCATTACTTGTTAAGTTTGCCCGTTAAGAGGTGGGAGTTAGCTTTTGGAAGGGTTTTGGCTGGAGGCTTGAGAGGAATGGCGTACATGACTCCCTTGCTTATGACAACCCTTTTGGTAACGTTTGTTTTGGCTGGTAATGTTCCGTCTCCGTTGCAAATGCTTGTAATAATTCTGGCTTTACTTCTCATTTCAATTGGAACATCCGGTGTAAGCATAACGCTTGCTCTTTCCACAGCAAGTCTAGAGAAATACATAACGGCCAGGGGAGTTGTTTATTACGTGCTTTTCTTCTGCAGCACAGTCTTTTACCCACTAAACCTTATAAAAGAAGCGATGCATCCGCTCTTCGTGATTATAGCTAGATACAACCCCCTGAGTTGCGGTGCTGACCTTGCAAGATTTTTCCTTTTAGGTCGTCCTCCCTTTGAACCCGTTATGTTTCTGGACTTAGCTGTTTTCGCACTATTTTTTGCTCTACTAGCTATGTTTGCTTACATGAAAATAGTTCAAGAATAGGCTTCTCTAATGTTTTTAAGGTTAAATTTATGAGTATGAATAACCTATCTTCTTCCCTTCACCTCAACAAGTTTGGTTTGAAGGTTAAGATTCATGGATGACGTGAAGGCTATCTTTGAACCGCAAAGGGTCGTTCTAATAGGTTCAAGTAGGATTCGGGAAAAGGTTGGAATGGCTTCTCCGCAACTTTTCAAGAGTGTCATTTACAATATGAGGAAATTCTTTCGTGGAAAAACGTACATCTTAGATGTGGATGGAAAAGCTGGTTACAACAAGCTAAGTAAATTGCCGAAAATTCCCGAACTTGCAGTTATAATGCTTCCGCCAAGGCAATCAATTGAGCAAGCGGAAAAATGCGCGAAAATGAGTGTGAAAGCTCTTGTCATGATTACTGGCGGGTATAATGATGAGCAGCGTCAAAAGCTGCTCAAGATTAAACAAAAGTACGGCATTAGAATTTTGGGACCAAACACAATTATGGGTGTCATAAACACTGCCAATGGGTTAAACACAACCTTTGAAAGAAATGTTATGCCTAAAAAGGGAAACATTGCTTTTATATCTCAAAGTGGCGGAGTCGGCGCTTGTCTACTTGACTGGGCATGTTTCTATAACATTGGCGTGAGCAAATTTGCTTTTGTAGGAGACAAAATAGACATTGATGACGTTGACCTGCTACGGTACTATGGAAACGACAAGGATACGAAGGTTATATGCCTTTACATGGAAGGAATAAAAGCTGGAAGGAATTTCATTGAAGAAGCGAGAAAAATAGTGAAGAAAAAGCCTATCCTAGCTTTGAAAGGTGGAATAACACAAGAATCGGCGAAAAGGGCGAAATCGCACACAGCCTCAATAGCTGGGTCAGACGAAATATTTGATGCAGCCTTCAAGAAAGCCGGGATAATAAGAGTTGGAGACATTGAAGAGCTTATGAACGCGGCCGTAGCCCTTTCTAAACAGGCTCCTATGCGCGGAGAAAACGTAGCAATTGTAAGCAACGTGGGAGGGCCAGCAATATTAGCTGCGGATGCCGTTGTGAGAAACAATCTAAAGCTTGCATCCTTATCTGAAAGGACGAAAAAGAAAATTGAAAGCTTGTATCTAGGTGTGGATGCAACAAACCCCATAGATATAATAGCTGATGCGAGGGCGGAAAGATACTCCAAAGTACTGAACCTTGTGCTTGCTGATAAAAACGTGGACGGTGTCTTAATAATAAACATGCTTAAGTCCTGCTTCTTCGAGCCAGAAGACGCCAAAGTGATTCCAAAAATAGCAGCGAAACACCCGGAAAAGCCAGTCGTTGACATGCCAGCAGGCGGAGAAGACTTCGCACTTGTTTACAAAGTGTTGGGTAAAACAAATATACCGTTGTATAATTTGCCTGAAAAAGCTGTGAAAGCCCTAAAAGTTTTGAGAACATACGGCAAGATTATTGAGAAGCATTAACTATATTTTGAAGAATTGCAGATTCTATTGTGATTGTTGCATTTCAGGTGAAAATTTGTCTAGGCGTTTAAAACATCCAGACCAGAAATTAACCGAGCAAATTCTCAGTTTTTGTAAGCATATTGCGGGTTCCTGCCAAATCACAGCAGCGTGCATATGCGGTGATTATGTTTTAGATTTTTCCGATTTGAAGACAGTTGTGGAAATTTTGCTTGTAATCCGTGAATTTCAGCCTCGATTAATGAGTTATGTAAAGGTTTTGGATGACAGAAACGTCATTGTTTATGCTGTTGATGAGTGGGTTTTTGAAAGAGATGTAGATAGAGGGTTTTTAGGCGAAGCTTTAGCTGGGAAAATGACTTTCCCGTACATTTCTTTAATGAACGAGAACTACTTGCGCCTTCAGGAAGTTAAGTTGAAGAAACGTCTGGTTCTTGAGCTTTTGGAAAACTTGGTTTTAGATTTTCCAGAACTCTCTTATGAATTTCGCATAAAGCCAGAATATTTCATGTATGAAACCATGATGAGCAGAGCCAGACTTTTCCCGCCAATGATTTACAGTTTGCTGATTTTCATGCAAAAGGGTGTTAGAAAGGAAAATTTGGAATTGGTTATGCGTGGATATTCAGAAGCATTAAAGGAATTAGAAGAAGAAAATACTGTTGTACCTTCAGATGGGTACGTGAAAATTTCCCAAAGGTTTGCTGATAAAGTTAGAAGCAGAAAAGCTCGTTTCATAAACCTCTTCAAAACTGCCCAAAGGGCTCTTTTTACTTCCTTGCTAGGCATTTTTCCAACAGCCCTGAATATTCTTTCTCAGAATAGAGAAACATTTCTTAGATTCCAAAGGAATTCTGGAGAAAATTCGAAGCTTATTCATCAACTTGAAGATCCACATAGATTTTTGTATGTTCCTACAGCTCGCGGACTGGTTCCTCTGGCGAGTAAAATGGACATCAGAGCCTTTGCTAGGGAGATTCTTTCTCCACGCGAAGATGTGGAAGTTAAGGTTGAGGCGATTGGCGGTGTCTTAAATGATGTCTATCTGGTTAAGGCTGTTGCGAACGATGAAGAAAGGAGAATTGTTGTTAAGAGGTTTAAGGACTGGTCAAGTTTTAAGTGGTTTCCCCTTACCTTGTGGGCTTTTGGAACCAGAACGTTTGCTGTTTTGGGTCGTTCAAGGCTTGAAAGAGAGTGTGCCATAAATCAACTCTTATATTCGGAAGGTTTTGCTGTTCCCAAGATTCTTCACGTAAGCCATGGTGAACGTTTAATTTTCATGGAATACGTGGAAGGCGAAAATCTCAGTGAAGTGATAAAAAGAATTGTTAACGTAAAGAATCTTCAAAAGGTAACTGAAGACTTAGGTGTGATAAGCAAAGTTGGCGAAAAGTTTGCTGAGGTTCATGCCCTTGGCATAGCTTTAGGTGATACAAAGCCCGAAAATGTAATGGTTGGGGAAAATGGTGAAATCTATTTGTTGGATTTTGAACAAGCGTCAAGGAAAGGCGACAAAGTTTGGGATATCGCTGAATTTCTGCATTATGCGGGCCATTATGTTCCACCGTTTGTTGGGATGCGTTCTGTAGAACTCATTACAAAA
>DAOUSM010000149.1 GCA_030627225.1 Candidatus Bathyarchaeota archaeon
CTGGATACGACCACACTGTTGGAGCCATCGGAGGAGCAGTAGCTGGGCTTGCTGGCGCCGATTTTCTATGTTACTTGACACCATCCGAACATTTGGGTCTCCCAAATTTGGAAGATGTCAAGGAGGGAGTAATAGCTACGAAAATAGCAGCGCACGCTGTTGATATTGTAAAACTTGGGTTTAAGGCGGCGACCAGTGACTTTGTCATGGCGAAAGCTAGAGCAAACCTTGACTGGAAAAAACAAATTGAGAATGCTTTAGACTCGGAGAAAGCCATGAAAATTCGTGGCAGAGTAAAACTGAAAAGCCCAGAAACTTGTTCCATGTGTTCTGAATATTGTGCCATAAAAATCTTGAGGGAAGCGTTAAAAGCTGAAGGCCAATGCCTCTGACAAACCTAAGCTTCAGTTTTGGGAGGAGCATAAATGTTTAGCATTGAAAAGGTGAAAGGCAAAATTCCAGTGGCGATTACGATTGCTGGAAGCGACTCTGGAGGAGGAGCCGGAATCCAAGCAGACCTCAAAACTTTTGCAGCTTTAGGTGTCCATGGCACCACGGCAATCACGTCTATTACAGCTCAAAACACTTATTCAGTTACGGCTGTTGAAGACTTGAAACCTGAAATTATTCGAGAACAGATTAAGGCGGTGGCTGAAGACCTAGGTATTGACGCTGGAAAAACTGGAATGCTTCGCACAGAAGAGATAATCAAAACTGTTTCTTCAGAAGTTTCAAAATACAAGTTTCCGTTGGTTGTCGACCCTGTTATGATCGCAAAGTCTGGAACGGCTCTCTTGAAAACTGAGGCTATGGATGCTTTGGAAAATTATCTTCTGCCAAAAGCTACGGTCATAACACCTAACAGGTTTGAGGCTGAGAAACTTGCTAACATGGAAATTAAAAGTCTAAAAGATGCTGAGGTTGCGGCTAAGAAAATCTCTGAAATAGGACCTAAAGCCGTTGTAATTAAGGGCGGTCACTTAGAAGGGAAGGACGCAATCGACCTCCTTTACTATAAGGGCGAGTTTAAAACTTTTAGCGCTTCAAGACTTGATGTTAAAACAACTCATGGGACTGGTTGTAGCTTTTCAGCAGCTATTGCGGCTGGACTTGCCAAGAAAATGGATATACCAGTGGCTGTTGAAAACGCCAAGAAAGTTGTGACTTTGGGTATAAAGTTTGGATTAAAAATTGGGAAGGGCTATGGTCCAGTAAATCCATTGGCTCATCTTTACCGCGAATCTTCAAAACATTATGTTTTGATGAGCTTGGAGGAGGCTAAGGCTTTAGTCGAGGCAACCCCTGAAGTTGTTATGCTTGTGCCGGAAGTTGGCATGAACATTGCTATGGCGATTCCTTATGCAGAAAGCTTTGATGATGTGGCTGCGATAGATGGAAGAATCGTAAAAACATCTAAGGGTGCTAGGGCTGCTGGCAACCCAAAATTTGGATGCTCTTCACACTTGGCCAGATACATACTCGAGGTCATCGAGCATGACGAAAGCAGGGTGGCTGCGATCAACCTGAAGTTTTTAGATGATGTCCTTAAAATCCTAGAAAAATGGGGTATGACGATATCTTTCTACGATCGGAAAAAGGAACCTGAAGAAATCAAAAGAGTTGAGGGGGCGACTGTACCTTGGGGTGTAAGGAAAGCCGTTGAGAAGGTTGGAAAAGTTCCAGATGTGATTTATCATAAAGGCGATGTCGGTAAAGAACCAATGATAGTTATTTTGGGTGAGCAAGGCTATGATTTAGCAAAACTTATAGTGCAGCTTGCAAGGGAAATAGGAAAGAAAGAAAAGTCTAGGAGCATGGTGGGTACATGAGTCTCAAGTTCAGAGAGGTAGACGAGGCAACTATAACAAAGACAATTGTTAATAAGGCAGCTCAAGAATGGGTCGATTTGGCGGAAACGGATGTGGTCGTAGTCGGAGCTGGCCCTTCTGGGCTCACCGCAGCCATATACTTGGCAAAGGCAGGATTAAAAACCGTTGTTTTTGAAAGGAGGCTTTCTTTCGGAGGTGGAATGGGCGGAGGTGGAATGCACTTCCATAAGCTTGTTGTTCAGTCCCCGGCTGAAAGAATATTGGAGGAGATAAAATGTCCGTTCGAACGGGTTCAGGATGGCTTGTTCACAGTTGACACGTCAACGTTGATCGCAAAACTAGCAAACGGCGCTATTGATGCAGGAGCAAAAATAGTTTTTGGAGTGACCGTGGAAGATGTTATCTTTAGAGGGGGAAAGCCTCCGAAGATAGTCGGCGTCGTCATCCAATGGACATCGATAGTTACGTCGAAAATGCATGTGGATCCGTTGGGAGTTAAGGCTAAAGCAGTGGTCGACTGCACAGGACACGATGCTGAGGTTCTAGCGGTAGCTTTGAGAAAGATTCCCGAGTTGGGCTTGTCCGTTAAAGGGGAAAAGGCGATGTGGGCTGCAGAAGCCGAAAAGTTGACGGTTGAAAAAACTGGTGAGGTTTGTCCCGGCTTGTATGCTGCAGGAATGGCTGTAGCAGCCCTACATCAAACTCCGAGGATGGGCCCGATCTTTGGCGGGATGCTTCTCAGCGGGAAAAAGGTTGCGGACTTGATAATCGAAAAGTTGCTAGGGAAGAAAAACTAAGCTTTAATTGTCCTTAATAGAAGGTTAATACGTAACTATTTTTTCAATTCTGTGAGGATAAAATCCACAATTTCGTCTGTAACATTAAAATCAGTTCTCAGAAAATGCAACGTTTTCTAAATTAATTTTTTAACTAGAAAAGACTAATCAGAGCTACAAGTGCTTTCCTGGAATATGGGAGTTGTTCAGAATTCAGTCCATGTGGGAAAGGTATTACTCGACGCTGAGGGGGTTGCCGAGAAGACTGAGGCAGCTGGCTCCGTTCGTGGTTGAGGCGTTGCCCACTTTTAAGCGTTGCAAGATTGAACGTGTGCTTGACTTAGGTTGTGGTGCAGGTAGACATTGTGTATATCTAGCTAAGAATAACTTCGATGTTGTCGGAGTAGACATTTCTATGACCGCATTAAAAATAGCAAATGAATGGAGAAAAAAGGAGAAGTTGAAAAATATATCATTGTTAGAGGCAACGATGACTAACCTCCCGTTTAGTGATTTCCGTTTCGATGCTGTGATCAGCGTAAGCGTCATACACCACGCTATAAAGAAGGACAGCGTTAA
>DAOUSM010000085.1 GCA_030627225.1 Candidatus Bathyarchaeota archaeon
GCGACGCGAGAGGCCATATCCCAGCTGGAATCTAAGATAAATGAGCTTGAGCGGAGGTTAAAGGAAATGTCACAATTGGCAGAAACTCCCAAGCCAGAAGAGGAAATCCCATCAGAAGTCGCTGAAACTCCTGAACCAGCAGAGGAAGCGAAGCCTGAAATTGCTGAAGCAACGCCGGAAGAGCCGGAAGAAGAGGTTGTTACAGTAACAGTACTTGAAGATACTATGGTAGCTCAGCAAGAAGAACCTGGCGAAAATCTCAAGAAAAGACATGAAAAGAAAAAAAGAAGATTCTTCTAGACATTAAACATAACCAGCGATCGACCTTCTCTCGGGCTATCCCATGTTCATCTAACTTAGGAAAGAAGTTTCACGTTTCAATATGCAACTTCACAATGTTGACACAAAAATGTAGTGAAGGCTTTAGAGAAACCACTGTAAACGAATGATATTTCACCATCAGGATTTTTTACATCCTCCGCATCCAAATAGATAGAGTGGAACTCAAGCAATTTTACAGGTAAATGTGTGTTTAAATTTAAACCCTCGTCTACAAACGCGTAAACTAAGCTTCTCTAGCTAAAATAAGTCAAATTATGTTTTAATTCGAATGCGGGGGGTGGGATTTGAACCCACGGAGGCCTACGCCAGAGGATCTTAAGTCCTCCCCCTTGTCTTAGGCTTTCTGGCCGCCTATTTAGACCTGGCTCGGGTACCCCCGCACCGCATGAGTTTGAAAATTGTCTTGCACTGTTTAAGCTTTTTGCATATTACCATGCACTAAGTTAAAATTTGTATTTCTACTTAGCTATTATTTGGGCGGGAATATAGGGCGGGTAGCCTAGCACGGATAGGGCGCAAGCCTCCTAAGCTTGTGGTCGTGGGTTCAAATCCCACCCCGCCCGCTACAAACAAACCATATAAGCTTTACTCACAAAGTTACGTTTGGCTCCAAATATGTTCCTATGCAAAAACCTACAGAGGTCTATTTTCGCAATTTACACGGAATTCTGCAATCCACAGTCTTGTTTGTCAGACAAACAAAATTTTCAATGTCCGACAAAACTACAAGCTTCTAAAGCCGCAATTTCTCAACTTTCTGAGATTCCTCAAAAATTCTGACCTAAAACACAGAAAGCAATACACTAAACTCTCAAAATCATCCTACAAAGAGCCAATTCAAACTTTTTCAAAGAACCGCAAAATCTTTTGGTGCGGTCGCCGGGATTCGAACCCGGGTCGTCGGCGTGGGAGGCCGATGTCTTGACCAAGCTAGACTACGACCGCATTAACAATATAAATATTCAAGAAAACTTGACTTTTAAATTTATGACTCTTCGGAGAAAAAAGAAAAGATTGGGGGTTTATTTTGATTTTGTTATGTGCACGTTTTTTATTAAAATGTATGGTGCTAGTGAAGACGGGTCTGCTTCTCCCCACCAATGTACGTGTTTCCTTTCTTTTGATATGCCTGCGATGTTGTTTAGCATGTTTAAGGCGTTGTCGCTTAAGCGTATATCTTTTAAGGATTGTTTTATCTCACCGTTTTCTATTAGGAAAATGCCGTCTCTTGGTATTGTTGAGAAGTCTCCTTTAGCATAGTTTTGGAAGCGCGTGTACCATGTGTTCGTCAAATATAATCCCCTTTTAATTTCCTTGAACATTTCATCTTTACCCATGTCGCCGGGATTCATTTCAACATTCCAAGCGTTAGGAACAATCAGTCCAGCATTACCCGTTGTTTTCGTTTTAAACATCTTAGCTGTTGAAGTATTATGAAGATATGTTTTCAGTGTTCCATGGTCGATGAAGACATTTTCTTTGGTCGGTACTCCCTCATCGTCGAAAATGCGGTGAGAAACCGAATACGGCGCTGGAACATCTTTCATGGTTACGATTTCAGACGCAACTTTTTGTCCCAGTTTATTCACGAATATTGACAGTTGAATCATAACGTGGAAAGCTGAAGCCATCGAAGCCCACATTCCCAACATTGAACCAGCAAAAAGCGGAGAAATTATCACATTGTACACGCCCTCCTCGCCAGCTTTAGGATTTCTAGCAAGCTTCGCAATTTCTCCAGCTTCCAATCCAGCTCTAGCAGGGTTAAAGTTCTTCAAAGTTGAACTACACTCAACACTGTGACCTGAAGCTTCCCTCTGTGAGAAAACTCTCATGGAGAATTCAATCGCTGATCTGCTATCAGTTCCTACAGGTCCTTCAGATGATACTAAATACACATCTTCAAGTTTTGTGAGAAGTATGCCACCACTGTTAATGTCTTGTCCAGCTTCTTTTTTAGCTGCTTCTATAGCTTCAAAAACATATTCAGATGGATTTTCTAATTCTATAACTTTTCTATCCGCCGAGCTTAGAGCATATTTGAACTTTCCTTTTGCAAATCCACCGAACATCGGATTTTCCTTTGACACTTTCGCAATTTCAAAAAGCTGTTTCAATTGCCCATCCACATTTTGGAAGTTTCGTATCTTAGTTGCCACCACTCTTTTTTTCCATGATAATGCAACATCTGTTACATAATCGTTCCATGCGACAGTTATATCGATTTGATTATTGCTGAAACGTGTTTGTCTATATTTGCCAAATGTTGTTTTAGCAATCACTTCGTCAGCGCCGAGAGATTTAGCCTTCTTAACTATTTCTTCAGTTTTATTAAGAACATCGTTCATTTTATATACACTTCCCTAAGCCTAATAGATGGACCACCAGTGTAAACAGGAATTCCCTGCATTGGATCTCCTTTTCCGCAAGTCGCAGCGTCGAATTCCACGTTTTTTGAAACAGCATCAACAGCGCTCCAGAACTTTAGTGTTGTTGTCTCAATCACTGGTCTTGCAACTGGATTTTTCAATTCACCATTTTCTATCAAGTAAGCTTCCCTACCGACATAACGTTGGTTGAAACGCTTATCATCTATGTTCCATTCAGTGAAAGAAACCATGTAAACACCGTTTTTCACGTCCTCAATTAATTCTTCTTCACTCATGCCACCTGGAAGAACAAAGGTGTTTGCCATCCGTACTATTGCTTCTCTGTCATAATTCACAGCTCTTGACGCTGCATTACTTCTTACACCCAGTTTTGCTGCAGTTTCTCTATTATGTAAAAACTCGTTGATTATTCCGTTTTTGTATAGATATCTTCTCCTTGATTTTATTCCTTCGTCATCATATTCGTAATAGCCATAGCTATGTTCTATCGTCGGATCATCAACTATTGTAACTACGTCGCTTCCAATTCTCGTTCCAATCCAGAATGGACCGCCTTCATATATGAATGATTTTCCAGCTTGACTCATTTCCCTACCTAAAATTCTGTCAGCTTCCATTGGATGGCCACAAGATTCATGTGCAGCTATGCCTACAACCTCTGAACCGCATACTAAGTCTATTTTACCAAGTTTCACCGCTTTAGCTTTTGTTATAACTTTTTTCAGAACATTCATGTCATGAATTAGCTTTTCAGTCATTTGCCATTTGTCGAAGGCTTCCCATCCTCCACTGTAACCGAACTGTTCATATGCTTGTTCACTTTTTCCTTGTTCAATAACTGTGATGAAGCCAAAAGCACCAATTTTTGGAACAAATGAAGATATCTGTGAGCCTTCCGTGTTGACGAAATATTTTTCCATCAAATTTATAGTGCATGAAAGCATTCTTGCTGGTACATTTACTCCATGTGAAGTTAATGCCTTGTCCATATCTAAGAACTGTTTAATTTTTGTTTCAGAGTCTACGTCTTCTATCTTTCTCTTTTGTTCAACTTTCCATGTGGTTTTTACAGCTTTTTCTTCCGCAAATTTTATCTCGTCTTTACGTTTAGCATCTTCAGCAAACCTATATGCAAGGTCCACTATGGCCTTCGCTTCCTCTTTTGTCCATTTGTTAGTAGAAGCAAAGCCGATGCCACCACCCGCAGATATTCGAACGCAAAAACCACTATTAACAGACGACAGATAGGCTTCTAAAATTCCATTCTTCAACATTAACTGTTCAATTTTCTCACTTTGTGCTCTAACTTCTGCATATTCAATGTCTTTACTTCTAGCATACTCCAAAGCATAATCCGCTATGTCTTTTTCCAAATTTTCATCTCCAAATTCAGATTAGTGAATACGTGATTGCCAGATAAAATCTTTTAGCATTTTAAAGTTCAAAAGATAACAGCAAAAAACATAATTCCAATAAATATGCATTTACTTCTAAACTATAGGGAGAAACGCACCAAATGAAAATTATTAAGTCAGGCACATATTTTTGGCAAGGAAATGAAGCGTGTACTGAAGGAGCTATAATTGCTGGCTGCCGATTTTTCGCTGGATACCCAATAACACCCGCAAGCGAGATAGCCGAACAAATGGCTAAGCGATTGCCACGGATAGGTGGGATAGCCATTCAAATGGAGGATGAAATGGCTTCGATCTGTGCGGTTATAGGTGCAAGCTGGACTGGTGCCAAAGCCATGACTGCAACATCTGGACCGGGCTTCAGCTTAATGCAGGAGAGCATAGGCTATGCTTTCATGACTGAAACTCCATGCGTGATAGTTGATGTGCAAAGAGCAGGGCCAAGCACTGGACAAGCCACCAAATGCGGACA
>DAOUSM010000010.1 GCA_030627225.1 Candidatus Bathyarchaeota archaeon
ACCTAAAATACACTGGCGATTTCAAATTCGTTCAAGGGCAACTCTGGGAAAACCTGAAAGCAATTGTTAAAAACCATGTGGGAGGGACAGCTTTCAACATACATGTGGACACCGACGGCTTGCTTCACCATGGTTCTCAACTAACATGGATGGACGCAGCAATAAATGGTCAACCAATAACCCCAAGGGCTGGAAAGGCCGTTGAGGTTCAGGCGTTGTGGTATAACACCTTAAAAATTATGGAGCTTTTGGCAAATAAGTTCGAGGAGGGAAGTGAAGCAGAAAAGTATGTTCAAATGGCTGAAAACGCAAGGAAAAGTTTTGCTGAAAAATTCTGGAATCCAGAGAAGAACTGTTTGTTCGACGTTATAAGCGAATATGACAAGGATGACTCGTTGAGACCTAATCAAATTATTGCTGTTGCTTTAGACTTCACCATGCTTGATTATGGCAAGAATGAAAAAATCGTCGATGTTGCGCATCATGAGCTTTTGACACCTTACGGCTTAAGAAGCCTCGCAAGAAATGACCCAAGGTACATTGGAGTTTATGCTGGAGACAGAATAAGCAGAGACAAAGCCTACCATAATGGAACAGCTTGGCCTTGGCTGCTAGGTCCTTTCACAACAGCATTTCTAAAAACCAAAGGTTACGCTGAATATAGACGTGAGTACGCTTTGAAGAATTTTCTTTTACCATTGTTTACTGAACAAAATTTTAAGGCTGGACTTGGAACCATAAGCGAAATCTTCGATGGAGAACCGCCACACACGCCTAGAGGATGCATCGCTCAAGCATGGAGTATTGCGGAGCCGTTCAGAGCCTATGTGGAAGATGTAATGCATGTCAGACCAAAATATGAAAAGAAAGTTTTGCAAAGAGCTTATGAAAGGTAAACACTAACCTTGGATATTATTCTGTTCATCTACTGTAACTTTGAAGGTGTGTAATTGCTGTCTGTCTTCTGGTTCAGTTATGGATATATTCCTGGGCTTAGAAGCCTTAATGCTTCGTTGGTTCGATTAAAGCTCTCTTCCATCTTTTCTTCGCTTGCTAAAGCTCTTATCGCATCGATTACTTCTGGAGTTTGAACGCAATGAGGGTCAAACGCTTGAACGAGCTTTAATCTGTGATTAATTGCTTCTACATGTTCGTGCCATGTACATACCTCGTAAATGTCAGCGGATGGACGAGCGACTCTTCGGATGTATTCAAAGATTGCGTCTGTGGAGTGTAGTCCCATGTCGCTTCTCACAAGTATGCTTCTGGGAATCCTACAGAGAAGGTCTATGACGCTTTCCGTTGAAGCTGTTTGTTCTAAGTCGACTACCATAGCCTCGACGGCTAGTAGAATTGAGGGAACTGCGAAGGATGCGAATGTGACATCTTTTGGCAACATTTGCTGCATTTCAACGCGGAACGTGTTGTCAGCAACATACGGTTTGTCGGGAATTATCGTGTCGACTGGTCCATGGTGTCCCCTCATAGGTTCAGTTCCAGGTCGGATAAGCGTGCACGTTGCATGCTTTATGCCGAACTCAATATCTAATGGTTTAAGGGTTCTTGTTAAAGACACCGCGAAGGGTGATGGGATGCGGACAGAACTTGCTTTTCTAGCTTTATTATAGTTTATGGTTGACATGAATGCTTGGATATCTGCGACCTCAAGGGGTTCGCCTGCTTGGAAAACACTCTTGACGTTATATCTCGAATAGAATTTCTCCTTGTTTTTCTTTCCAACACCGCCTGGCGTAACGTCTACAACCACGTCAACATCGTACAAGAGACTCGCAATTGACCCTTGAACGTCAATTCCAGCTTTCTTGAAGGCTCCAGCATAGTCTGAATCTACGAGATAGATGGCAAAACCCTTTCTGAATGCCATGAGTGCAGAAATGTCTGGTTCCTTTAAACAGATACCAGTCAACTTCATGTCCTTTTGAACAGAAATTGCCTCGGCAATTCTTGTGCCTTGTGACCCGTAACCAACCAAACCAACCTTTATTTTATGCACTTTTTCACTCCTCTGCAGCTGAATAAACTTTAGAACTTACTAAAATGTTAATGCCTCCAATTATTGCATAATCTATGATGCGATTGTTTCTCGGAGGCTCTCCGCCGCTGCTTCTGGAGTAACAGTGTTTATGTACATGCCCGTGCTTTTTTCAAATCCCGCCCAAATCGCAAGTTTAGGATAAACCTCCAAATGCCAATGATAATGCTTGCTTGCATCTTTGTTTATGGCTAGGTGAAAACCAGAATTATAAGGTGGGTCATTCAACAACCTCTTCAATCCATTAAAACATGCCTTCAGCGTCTCAGCAAAGGTTTTCACTTCGGTCTGCGACATACCAAGCAATGTAGCTTCATGCCTTTTTGGAAATATCCAAAACTCTAATGGGTGAATGCTTGCCCATGGAGCAAAAACCACAAACCCAGAATTTTCTAGAATGAGTCGTGGTCCATTAAGCTCTTTTTCCAGAATATTACAGAAGACGCACTTTTCGTTTTTCGTCCAGAATTTTCTGCTGACTTTAAGCTCTTCCTCCACAATTTTTGGAATAAATGGCGTTGCAATTATCTGGCTGTGGGCGTGGGAAAGCGAAGCACCAGCCTCCAAGCCGTGATTGCGGAAAATGGAAACATACTTCACGTAGGGTTTCGCGGAAAGTTCACGAAGCCTATCAGTGTAAGCATTAATGACATGCACCAACTGCGAAATTTTTGCGTCTGCCGGATGCCCATCATGAACTGGTGATTCAACCAAAACTTCGTGATGACCCACAGCCACAGCCAAATCACTGCTTTTCATAATTCGCATTTTGCTAATCTTCCCTTTTGGCGGAGCGAAGGCTGGATAAAGGTTTGGAATACAACGAATCAGCCAATTTTTATGCCTAAAACTTTTTTCATCCTCAGCTTTTCGGATTCCCTTGCCTGATTTGAGATAGACTAGAACTGCTGGCGGAGTCATGTGCTCATTGCCGGGACAAAGGGGACAAACACCTTTTTTGGCTTTTTTCCTTTCTTTTTTCGCAAAGTCTGTTGGACGGCGGCCACGTTCAGTTGCAATCACAACCCAACGGTCGAGTAAATAATCCTTGCGAACTTCGTTAAATGTCATGGCTGAACATCCAACAAAGCTAAAATAGATTGTAACGACATTTAGCGTTTTCCAAAATTTTCAATTCGTTTTAGAAGAGAGGCAGTGGGTCACTGAGGTTCGACGCCCAGAATCCGCTGGACCCTCAAACCCTACGCTCGTACCCGCACCCCCTTGAGCGCTGAACGTCCAGACTTAGGTTGCTCCCTCCCGGGTCTGGCCGGGTTCGCCTGGTGAACATTGAAGACGGCTTCCCTACGGAAGCTGCTCAATGACCGCCAGCCCCAAGGGACGGATAGTCATTGTTTCGGAGATGGGGGTCTCAGCGGCCTTAGACGCCTCAGCCTCAGCTTTCGGCCCGTCGTGTAGAGGGTTTACGGTTCAGGGGACCCCTAGCCCCCCGCCTAAGACCCACCGCCAAGAGATTCTGATGTCTTTAAAACTATAAAACTTTACTAAATGGATTTTAACAGCAGTCGCTCATCAATGGATTTTAAGACATTTATCAATCCACTCTATGTATTCTGAAGAACCCTTAACAATTGGTAGTGCAATAATTTCTGGCACCTCGTAACTATGTAAAGCCCTAATCATTTCTGAAAGCTTTTCGAACATGTCTCTACGGGACTTCATCAAGAGAATGTGCTCTTCAGCTCTTTCAACCTTTCCAGCCCACCAAAAAAGCGACGAAACTGGACCAATTATGTTAGCACACGCAATCAATTTTTCATCAAGCAAGCAACGTGCAATCTTCTCTGCTTCTTCTCTATTTGCAGCTGTTACCATTACGACCACGTAAGAGCGCCTCAAACATCTCAACTCACATAGCTTTACTAAAGGCTGACATTGTTTTAGCCGAAAAACACGCTTGCTATGTCGTAAAGCTCTAAATTCACAGTCTTCCGTTTACCAATAACATCTTTCAACGGGACAGAAATTATCTCGTTTCCTTTTATGGCAACCATGTATCCAAACTTTCCTTCATGAACGAGGTCTATGGCTGCTATTCCAAATCTTGTAGCTAATATTCTGTCAAAGGCTGTCGGAGAACCACCACGTTGAAGATGCCCCAAAACCACAACACGTGTTTCGATGCCCATACGCTTTTCAATTTCCTTTCCAATGTAGTAACCTACACCGCCTAGGCGGATGTGCCCAAACTCATCTACACTTTTGCTGTAGACTATTTCTGCTCCGCCTTTCGGTTTGGCTCCTTCAGCAACAACAATTATGCTGAAGTTTCTGCCCCTTACTTGTCTGCGCTTGATATACTCACAGACTTCGTCTATGTCAAAGGGTTTTTCCGGGATTAATATGGCGTCTGCACCTCCGGCAAGTCCAGCTTCTAAGGCAATAAAGCCTGTGTATCTACCCATAACTTCAAGGATTATTACCCTGTGGTGGGCTTCAGCTGTTGTATGAAGTCTGTCAAGGGCTTCTGTGGCGATGGCGACTGCTGTGTGGAAACCGAAAGTGTAGTCTGTGCCAGCCAAGTCATTGTCAATTGTTTTGGGCACGCCAACGCATTTAAGTCCAAGCTTACTCATCTTGTAGGCAACGCCTAAAGTGTCTTCGCCACCAATGACAACAACAGCTTCTATACCAGCTTTTTCGGCGTTTTCAAGTATTTTTTCTGCGCCTCTTTCATGTTTGAAGGGGTTTGTTCTTGAAGTGCCTAGGATAGAGCCTCCACGTGGAAGAATTCCAGATGCAGCCTTCAAATCTAACGGTAAGAATTCGCCCTCAAGCAGCCCACGCCATCCATCTTTTATGCCAACCATCTCATAGCCGTAATGTTGAATACCTTTTCTAACAACAGCTCTTATAACTGCGTTAATTCCTGGAGCATCTCCGCCTCCGCTTAGTATCCCAACCTTCATTTCACACTCACCTTAAGATGCTTTTCCAGAACTCCCAAATAAACGCATCTTACTCTTAACAACCTCTTTCATAGCTTCTTTGGCTGAACCCAAAATTTTCCTAGGGTCAAACTCCTTAGGCGAGTTTACCAGAAATTCACGTATGGTTGCTGTAAAAGCAAGCCGCAAATCAGTGTCTATGTTTATTTTTGCGATCCCAAAAGAAATAGCCTTTTGAATGTGTTCTTCTGGAATGCCTTTTGCTCCGCTTAATTCAGCTCCGTATTTAACAGCTTTCTCAATAATCCAAGCTGGAACACTTGAAGCCCCATGCAAAACAAGAGGGATGCTAACCTTTTCGCGGATAAGCCTCAACCTTTCAAAGTCAAGTTTAGGTTCACCTTTAAACTTGTAGGCTCCATGAGAAGTACCTATCGCAACTGCAAGAGCATCTACACCAGTTCGTTCAACAAACTCCCTAGCCGCCTTAGGATCAGTTAAAACAGCTTCTCTCTCTTCAACAGTTGACTCTTCTACACCTGCAAGTCTTCCAAGCTCAGCCTCAACAGAAACACCTTTCGGATGTGCTAAATCTACCACACGCTTCGTTAAAGCTACATTTTCTTCAAATTTCAAATGGGAACCATCAATCATGACCGATGTGAAGCCCGCTTCTATGCATTTAGAAACTGTTTCCACGTCCTTGCCATGATCAAGGTGCAGAGACATTGGCACCGGAGCCGATTCCGCCGCAGTCTTGACAATCTTTTCAATGTAAGCCAAACCAGCATACTTAATAGAGCTCGGCGTAACAGCAACTATAACAGGCGATTTCTCCTGGATCGCTGCTTCAGCAACTGCCAACAAGCTTTCCAGGTTACTGATGTTGAAGGCGCCAACGGCATAGGCTTCCCGCATGGCAGGAAATAGCAAATCTCTGTTTGTAACAAGCATAATCTTTCACGCAAATGATATTAGCAATCAGCATTAATGGCTTTTACGCAGAACTCAAAGATTTTGTGCAGCGTAAATTATAAATCAAAACTTTGAAAGGTGAAAACCGCCAGAGACAGAACATAATTTTATATAGTTTATCCCATCACATAACGCAAATGATCTTAAATGAGCGAAAAATATGCGTATGTCATCATGATTAAGGAGAAATGGTGGAATGAGTTCTGCCGACTAAATAGAGCTGGCAAGACAAACCACGCATACGTACAAAGCGGCTCGGCACCTCCGAAAAACGCTAAGCTCATATTCTTCTACGTTGTCAAACCAGTAGGCGAGATCCAAGGTTATGCGGAATTTCGAGAACGTGTGGTCGGAGAGACGGATGCTATGTGGAAAGAATACGGACGTGAATCATGTCTATCTGAAAATCAATACGATGACCTTTTAAAGGGAACGAGGAAAACGTCGTTCATTCGGTTTACAGACTTACACGAAGCAGCCAATCCGATACTCTCAAACGACATCTTAGCATCCTTAGGGGTTAATAGGCTTCCCAGAAGAGGATTCTACATAAGTAAAGAAGTCGCAGACACGCTGATCAAAATAATGGAATAACCTCGAATCCACATTCTTTCGAATCATTAACTTTCTAGGTCAGTTAGAAATTCTCTCCACCAGAGAAGTTTAGCGAGTTTTTCCCATCAGTATGAATGTCGCCACAGCACCAACACAAACCAACACGATTATTATCGTTAGAAAAAGCATCTGGGGAATTCCGAAAATGTAATGCTGAATCTCATAATTCAATGTTACAAGCTTGTCTTCTGATGCGTCTGTATTGGAAAAGTGTAAAACGTATTCTCCGGCTTCATCACAGACAAAGCAGTAATCAACATTACTTGTCTTGTGGTACTCGACTTTCACGCTTCCATGAGGGCCAGTAATGTAAAAGTCTAATGTGCTACTTGTCTGCCCCACAACGGTAAACTCTATCAGAACACGATCTTCAACCGCAAGACGGATAGATTTGGACACTTCTTCACCTTTAGGCACAGTAAGATTCATGGTTGTTGCTTCTGCAAGTGGAACGAGAATCGACAATACCATAATAGCGAAAAGAAAACGAATTAGCTCCTCCTCTGGTTGAATCATCAAATATTTTTATTTTTAGTCATCGATAACCTTTATGAATCAAAAATAGAGAAGAACAATAATAATTTGGAAATTGTTGTTGGTTGCTCTTATAACGAGTTAGCCAATTCTAAAACCTTGTCTCTGATCTGTCTGAATATTTTTTCAGCGTGTCCATGAGGTAGAAAATATGGATCATCAATGTTCCACACAACTATTTTGTCTACACATTTTGGACATTTGCTTAAGATGATGTGTGTGTGCTTTGGTTCCATAGCTACGATAAGGTCATATTCGTTAAGTTGTTTGTTATCTAAGCTTTCAGGAGCTTTCTTGAGGTATTGTTCTGCGTTTTCTATGGCTAAATATTTCTTTGCTTCTTCTGATATTGGGATTGCTGGATTTATTCCTGCTGAATCTACCTTTATGTCGTGCCTGAGTTTCTTCAATAGTGCTTCTGCTACTGGACTTCGATAAGCATTTCCGGAACACACAAATAGTACTTTCATGCTGGTCACATAAGTTTAAGTTTATAATTTATAAATCAGGTAGAGATTTTATAAACTTCTAAATTTTTCTTTATTTAGAAAACTACTTTGGTCTCAAGTCGGCTCCGCATTCTGGACAGAACTTTGAACTCACTGGAATACGAGCTTGACATTTAGGGCAGATTAGCACAACTGGTCTATGCACTGGTCTGCAGATTGGAACGAAAGCGATAACAATTCCGTAGATCATCTTTGACCTTCAGGATAAACATGAGCGGTATCCTCTGACAAAAAGTTTGCGGATTTTAAGTTTCTAAACTGAAGGAAGAATGGAGTAAGCGAGTATGGCGCGCTTTACTTATAAAGGACGCGTTTGACGTATTCGGGTTGGACATAACTGCATAGATAAACGGTGTCCGTTGCTTTGTAAAATTTTACACCATTTTTTCTGGCTGTTGCTGCATCTATCTCAAGAACTACCGGCTTCTTGGTTCTTCTAAGTCCAACACGTATTGCTATTTCTATCGTCGGTGACAAATGCACCCATCCTCTCTTCATTGGTTTAAGACCTGCTTTAAGAATTTTAGAGGCTGCATTCGGCGATGTTCCGTGATAAAGAATCTTAACGATTTTATCTTCTTCCAATTCGAGCTTTACAGGAATTGTATGCCCATACAAAGCTCTAATCTTATCCTCCACAATTTCGAATCGTTTTCTGTCACTTTTCTCAACTATTTCAAAAATGAATTTCTTGTCGACTTGAAAACGTTCTTTAATTTTCTCTAAAAGCTCGTCCAGACTAATAAAACCATGTCTATCCATTTTCAAGTTTTCAGGATTATGCCTAAGAAGGTAACTCATGTACCTACTGACTCTAACCTTCAACCCATCTTCCATGCAAATACTCACCCTATACACACATTCTCGCTTTCAGTTAAAGCTTAATTATACTTTAACTCATAAGTTGTGAAAAGACAGGTGAAAAAATTGAACGCAGATGAAATGTTCGAAAAGTTAAGTCAAGAAATGCTTGACAAATTCCTAGAGAAGAACCCTGACTTCGCCACCTATCTCGGATTACACGAACCCTACGACTACTTGTTACCAAACGGTTCCACAGAAAGGCTTGTGGAGACCCTTCGCCTAATAGAAGAATGGATTAAACGCTTGAACGAGACTATACGAAGAGAGGAACTGAACGAAGATCATAAAATAGACTGGGAAGTAATCGAAAAAGCCTATGAACACTACAAATTCTCTTTGTATGAACAGCGAATGCATGAGCTAAATCCGGACGCCCTCGAAGACATAGGTGGACTAATCTTCATAATGTTTACTCGAGACTACGCACCCATAGAAAAAAGAATAGACGCCATTGCAGCCCGAATCGAGAAAACTCCAAAATTCTTAAAAGAGTTCCGTTCCAGATTTGAAAAATCGCAGCCAGTAAAACTTTGGACTGAACTAGCCATAGAAAAAGCCCGAAACATAGGAGGCTTATTCCAATTTATAATCTACGCTACGAAAGGCAAAGTTTCAGACAAGGTCCATGAAAGGCTAAGCAGGGCGGTCGAAAACCTTCAACCCGCGTTTACGGCACACATGGAATGGCTTTATAACTTGCTTCCAAAAACTAAGGAGGAATGGGCTTTGGGCAGAGAAAAATTCGAAAAGCTCCTTCAGCTACGAGATTTAGGTATGACTTCAGACGAAATCTACCAGCTAGGCGTAAAATACTTGGAAGATTTGAAAGCCGAAAGAGAGCGGCTGGCGCAACAAATAGCTCCTGGAAAATCAGCGGAAGAAGTTTTGAAGATAATAGAGAGCAACACGCCTAAAACCTTTGAAGAAGCGTTGGAATTTACTAGAAAAACCATGGAAGAAGCTAGATGTTTCGTTCTAGAAAACAACCTTGCCACCGTTTATCCTGAAGATATATTACTAGTAAAGGAAACGCCGGCTTTTCTTACACCGGTGATTCCGTTTGCAGCTTTGATGATGCCAGCCAAATTCGATAAGCCCCAAATAGGCATATACATCGTAACCAGACCCAAAGATCCAGCGAACCTAGGTAAACACTTGAACTATCCGTCCATAAAGAACACGGCTGTCCACGAAGCTTTTCCCGGCCACTTCTTGCAAGGCTCCATTTCCAACCGTGGAAGCTTCGTTCGCCTATTAGCCGAAGGAACCGAAACCGTTGAGGGTTGGGCACACTACTGCGAAGAAATGATGGCTGAAAAAGGTTTCATAACCGATTTGGAGACGCGTCTCATACAAGTTAACGACATGATTTGGCGAGCTGTCCGAATAATCGTAGACGTCAAACTCTCAAGAGGTGAAATGAGCTTCGAAGAAGCTGTCGAAATGCTCGTAAAGGAAACCGGAATGTCGAGAGAAGCCGCCGTTGCTGAGGTTAAACGATACACACAGACACCAAGCTATGCACTTTCTTACCTTCTAGGAAAACACCTAATCCTAAAGCTAAAAGAAGAAGTGAAACAGAAAATGGGCGACAAGTTTGACGAAAAATTCTTCCATGACACCATAACCGCCAACGGATACCTACCCATATCCATGCTACGCAAAGTCTTCGACCAAAAATAAGCAAACTCAAAGGTTCTTCCTAAACTACCCAGTTACGTCCGAGAACTTTATATTCCTAGACAGCTTGCTAACTTGAAAGTTGATAAAGCTAAGGATGCTACTGCCAAGAATTAAAATGAAAGAATTTTAACTTAAACAATGTTCTTTATATCTTCAAGTGTTAGGCCATGAATCCAAATCGAACAAGCAGAATTTCCAAAATTAAAGTAAAAAGAGTTGAAAAACCGCCCTACGTTATCGACCGATCTAGGCTTCGCCGCTTCGACGGTAAAAACATAGTTTTTGAAAGGGTGATGTGGGATTCGTCATGGGAAGGATATAAGCGAATGTATGATGAAAACGTGCTTAACATAGTTGCAGAGGGAAAACTTGGCTATTCAAGGGTTGACTTTGCTTTAGCCTATGCCTCTTGGATTGTGCATGACGCTTTTGAAGGTGGTTTTTCATGGAAGAAAATCAAATTATATAGAACCCCCGCAGTCTCCGTTGGAATTGATTGGACAAAAACGAAATATGATGTTGATGATGCTCGTAAAATGAGCATCTACGTTAAGCGTGCGGCAAAGCTTTTCGGTGCGTCGCTGGTTGGAATCTGCAAGCTTAACAGAGACTGGTTGTACGCAGGTGTTGACGCCCCAGAAAAATTTGAAAACGTTATCGTTGTGGCAGTTGAAATGGACACGGATGGAATTGCAACCTCTCCAGCCGTTCCTGCCGCAGCTGCCACAGGGGTGGGATACTCTAAAATGGCTTTTGTTCTTGCAGGCGTGGGCGAGTTCATCCGGAATCTCGGATATGAAGCCATCCAATGCGGAAACGACACTGCCTTAAGCATTCCACTTGCGATTGACGCTGGACTTGGAGAACTAGGTCGCAATGGCTTATTGATAACGCCTCAATACGGTCCAAGAGTTAGACTATGCAAGATTTTCACAGATCTTCCGCTGGAACCCGACAAACCCATAGAGTTCGGCGTAAAAGAATTCTGCAGAAAATGTAAGTTATGCGCTAAACATTGTGAGACAAAAGCGATTTCAATGGATGATGAACCAAGCTTTAATGTAGCATGTCGATCCAATAATCCAGGAGCGTTGAAATGGTATGTTGATGTTGAAAGGTGCTACCTTTACTGGTGTGAAAACGGCATAGACTGCTCCACATGCATAAAGGTTTGCCCGTACACCATAGCCTCCGCAGGAAAAGCTAACGTGGCTCCTAATGAATTCTGGAACCTTGTGTAGCCTTAAAGCTCTGAAAGGTTTTGAAAGTATAAATTTGCGTCTGAAATGTTGGCGCGGGGGTGCTAAATACAAGCCCTCGTTTACACTATCGCGCTCTGAGATTCTGACATCACGCGAGATGAATATGGGCTAGCGTGAAGGAAAGTCGATCGTTGGTTATGTTCAATGTCTAGAAGAATCTTCTTTTTTTCTTTTCATGTCGTTTCTTGAGACTTTCGCCAGGTTCTTCTTGCTGAACTACCATAGTATCTTCAAGCGCTGTCACTGCAACAACCTCTTCTTCCGGCTCTTCCGGCGTTGTTTCAGCAATTTCAGGCGTCGCTTCCTCTGTTGGTTCAGGAGTTTCAGCGACTTCTGATGGGATTTCCTTTTCTGGCTTGGGAGTTTCTGCCAATTGTGACATTTCCTTTAACCTCCGCTCAAGCTCATTTATCTTAGATTCCAGCTGGGATATGGCCTCTCGCGTCGC
>DAOUSM010000113.1 GCA_030627225.1 Candidatus Bathyarchaeota archaeon
AGTAGGCTTAAGCTGTCTTTCCCGCCTGAAACCGCCACAGCAATCTTATCGTCAAACGCGAGCATTTTATATTTAGCAACGGTGGCCCTAACCTTGTATTCAATAGATTTGATAAAGCACCGTCTGCAAAGGCTTTCCCCAGAGTACGGTCTAAAAAAGAATGCTTCTCTTTGCTTGCAAATGGTGCAAATGACGACGCTCATTAAAGTTCACACAGCCTTGATTTGCTTATGGAAATTACTAAAATAACACACGGATACAATAGTCTTTTGAAAGAGGCTATGCTATGGCGAAGAAACCTTTGAGACGCTTGGAATACAAAGAAGTAACTTATAATGCTAGGCGTTGGGCTTTACTTGAAAAATTTAGGCAGAAAACCATGCAGATAATGGAAGCTTTGGAAAAATTTCATTTGGAAACCATAGTGCACGGCAGTATCGCAAGGGGAGATGTTACCGAAAAGAGTGATATAGACGTTTTTATACCATATCAACCGTCGTCATTTATCGTTGAAACCGCTCTTGAACAAGCTGGCATAGTTGTAAATAGGCGTTTGATTGTACAAGCCACACCAACCTACGCTATGAAAGCATACGTCGAAATAAACGGAAAAACAAGCGTTTCATTTCCATTGATGAAAATGCGTAAGGTTGAAAGAGAATTCTACAAGTTCAGCGGCGAAACCACACTCAAGAATTTAAGAGAAGGCTTACGAGTTCCCGGAGTCGACAAACGATTAATGCTGATTGAACCTACAGAGGAAGGCCACAGAGAAAGCACGATTATAGAACGTGAAGACCATGTTGCCAAACTGCTCGGAATATCTGTTGAAACAGTTTTGGACCGTGTTCACGCCCTTTTAAGAAGAGATGATGTTGGCAGAACTGGAGTTTTCATAGAAAAAGAACTGTCTGCAGATGAAACTTTTGAGATGGCTTTGAAAAGGCTTGCAGATCAGAACCCAGCGGTTCGCAGACGATTAACAAGTTTATCTTAACGCTTTTCATCGGTTCTTCTATGGATAAAAAATAACCTCGTTTTCTTCCAGTATTTTTTGAAGTTTATTTACGGCGTCGTAAACCTCTTGCTCCTTCTTTGCACCTACACACACTAGTTTTCCAGCTGAGAATATGAGAAAAACCACTTTTGGGTCCTCCATTCTATAGACTGCTCCCGGAAACTGTTCAGGCTCATACATCACTCTTCTAAGCTTGTAAACAACACTTTCCAGGTCTATTTCTCCACCCAATTCTGCAGATGCAACAATGTTCTGAATCTTAATCACCGGCTTGTTTTTAATGGGTATCCCGTGTTTTTTCAGCTCCCTTGCCACTTTGTTTACTGCTTGTCTTGCTGTTTTCTCTGATTTAGCTCCTGTGCAAACCATTTTACCAGTTTCAAATATTAAGGTGGCTGTTTTCGGTTTTTTTAATCGAAAGACGAGTCCTGGAAACACTTTTGGACGATATTCTGTGAGTGGAAACTTTTCAACTATCAGGTTTAAGTCTAAGGTTTGGTTGAGAGATGCTGATGCAACTATGTTTTGGATGTGTATTAGAGGTTTTCTTTTCGTCATGTTGTTTCATCCGAATGATGTGAGAATATAATTTTGTGGTTCAACACGATAACTGTTTCGATGCATCGTCCATGTTGAATTCTTACGATAAGGACCTTTTAGTGCAGGGAGAAGCGTAAAAGTGCAGCTATTCCTCCTAAAGCAAGGAGTTTTGCCCCAGCCTCATGTTCTGTGCTGACAACCATTATTTTTCCGCCCTTCTGCTCCACAGTTTTCATTAAATCTTCGAGAAACAACCGTTTCTTATCAGAAGTTTCACGCAACATTGTATCCGCCAAAACAAGTTTTTCAACAGCACCTAGCTCCGCTGACTTTTTAACATCTTCAAGCCCGTAGGTAACGTTTGATTCGCCTTTCCCCAGTCTTTTTAAAACTTCTTCTATTGTTTGCGTCTCTTCAACAATTCGTTGATACTTCATGGCTTTCAAGAGCACGCCCGAGCGTAGAGCCTCATATATTCCAGCAACCCCGCCGTTGTTGACGCTCTTTACGTCCACAACTGATTTGGCAACATCCGCCGCCTCATTTTCTAAGAATTTTGCAAAGTCGTTTTTCACAAAGCCCACGCCAATGATTGCTATGGGACTGCGTGTTGCTGTCCAGATTTGGCGCAGAGTGTTTAGGGCTTTTCGGAAGTATTCGTTTTTGGCTGCACTTCTCTTTTCAGCCTCAAGCTTTCCTGGAAGCTTGATTCTTTCTTCCACTTTCACTTCGACGCCGTACTGGGTTGTTGTGGCTATTGCGTAGCCTTCGTCGTCTATGGCGGTTATTATTATGGGTTTTTCCGATGTTTTGCTTGCTCTTTTCAGTCTTTCAATGTGATGCCTAGCCCATTCTTTCTTAACAATGGTTACTGGCGTGTTTAGGGCGATGTTAAGCGTGTGATGTGCACCTGTGGGAACGATTTCCGGTGCTTCGCAGATGGTTCCGTGAACTCTAAGCCTGCCTAAAAGCTTGTCCCAAGCAACTTTTTCTACTTTAACGCCTAAAAAGACTGGAACTCTTTGACCTCGCCTAGGTCTAGCGTACTTTTCATCCGGTTTTATTTCGCGAGTTGTGTATGCGTAAACTTCATCATTTTTGTAAATGATGTTGTATAAGTGCCACAAATCATCAAACGTTTCCGGAACAACCTTTACAAAGCCTTTCTTCAAGTTCTTCTCTAATATTTTCAAGATCCTTAGCCTCTTTATTTAATGTTTAACGTTCAATAATCAATTCATCCTTATTAAAAAGTGTTAAAAGTGGGCTTGCTTTCACTATTCATTGTTAAAAAAGGGTAGCGAGTATGAAGGTTACGTTTTGGCTTTTAGACGTGAATTACGAAGTTAAGAATTATACGTTTGAAGTTTGGCTTTGGGGTATTGATGATTCTGGAAATAGAGTCCTGGTTATTGACAGAAATTTTCTTGCATACTTTTATGCTGTGGTTGAGGATGATGCGGACCCGGCAAAAGTTGTCGAAGAAATTGAAGCTGGGAAGGCTGAGTATCCCTTTATAACGAAGCTTAAGGTTGTTGAACGCAAGTTCTTTGGAAAACCAGTGAAAGCCGTGAAGGTTTATTGCAGAGACCCTGATGCTGTATCCAAGTATGGTAGGGCTCTTCGAAAACTCGAAGGCGTAAAGGACTGCCTCGAAGACGACATTCGGTATTCCATGCGCTACCTAATCGACAACAATGTTGTTCCATGCGGATGGCACGAGATAGAAGTAACTGAGGAAACAAACACCTTGGGAGTTCAAGTTGACAAAGTTTACACAGCGAAGGCCCTCCCAAAACTTCTCGAAAAGACTGAAGTCCCGCAACTAAAAATATTGGGCTTCTCAACCATATGCTACAGCAGAGAAGGCTCCCCAAAACCCGACAGAAACCCCGTAATCATAATTTCTGTTGCAACAAACCAAGGCGAAGAAAAACAGTTTTTGGCAGAAGGCCAAAATGACAAACCCGTTCTAGAAGCCTTCATAAACTATGTTCGAAGCTTCGACCCGGACATCATCGTGGGCTATGGTGTAAACAGGCAAGACTGGCCATATCTCAATGAAAGATGTAGAAGGCTTGGGCTACGATTATCTGTTGACAGAGCTAAGACCGAACCCCACACTAGCGTTTATGGTCATGTTTCAATAACCGGAAGAGCCAACATAGACCTCTTCGATTTCGCAGATGAGTTTCCAGAGGTTAAAGTTAAGATGTTAGAGAATCTGGCAGACTATTTGGGCGTCATGAAAATTGAAAACCGCAAAATAATTGAAGACATAGATTTTGCGGATTATTGGGATGACGGAGAGAAACGTGAAAACTTGAAAAAGTTTTCCATGGATAACACC
>DAOUSM010000110.1 GCA_030627225.1 Candidatus Bathyarchaeota archaeon
AGGGAGCAACAGCATGAGCATGAGAAGCTTTCTCGAACAGATGGAAGCTAAGGGGGAAGTTTTACACGTAAAAGATGAAGTGTCCACAAATTTCGAGGTTCCGTTCATCATGAAGAAATTCGACAATAAAGGCCTGATTCTCTTATTTGAAAAAGTAAAAAATTATGAAACGAAGGTTGCTGCCAATGTTTGCGGAACCCGAAAAAGAATATGCACGGCACTTAATATAGACCCGAATGGGCTTTACAGTAGCCTTATTGAGGCTTGGCGTTCACCGCAAAAACCAAAAACCGTTGAGGATGGTGCTGTTAAGGAAGTTGTTGGAAAACCTAACTTGTCTAAAATTCCAGTTTTAACACATTTTGAGAAGGATGCTGGCCCCTACATTACTTCGGCTGTTATCTATGCAAAAAGTGTTGATGGAAGCGTTGGGAATGTGTCTGTGCATCGCCTCCAAGTTTTAGATGACAAGCATTTTGCGATACGCTTGGTTCCACGGCATCTCTATAAATTGTGGCAGATGGCAAAAGAGTCTGGTAAAGATTTGGATGTATCAATTTCTATAGGCGTTCATCCAGCAGTGGTGCTGGCGGCTTCTTCTCCCGTCCCTTTCGGTGTAAACGAGTTTGATGTTGCAAATGCTTTGATGGATAACGGTCTCACTTTAGTTGAGTGCGAGCGTGTTGATGCTTGTGCTCCGGCTGAGGCTGAACTGATTTTAGAAGGTAGAATTTCTGTGACTAAAGAGGTCATTGAGGGTCCGTTTGTGGATATAACTGGAACATATGATATTGCGAGGAAGCAGCCTGTTGTGGAAGTTGTTGGTGTTATGCACCGCGAAGACTATGTTTATCAGGCGCTTTTGCCTTCGGGGGCGGAGCATAGGCTTCTTATGGGTTTACCGCATGAAGTCTTGATATGGGAGTCTGTTTCAAAAGTTGTGCCGAAAGTTAATGCTGTTAACCTTTCATTGGGTGGAAGCGGATGGCTTCACGCCATAATTTCTATTGAAAAGCAGCTTGAGGGTGATGGGAAAAATGCCTTGTTGGCTGCTTTTGCGGCGCATCCAAGCTTGAAGCACGCGGTGGTTGTTGACTCCAACATAGACGTCTACGATGTTTCTGACGTGGAGTGGGCTATCGCAACGAGATTTCAAGCAAGCGAAGACCTAATCATTATAGAAAATGTGCGGGGTTCAACACTGGATTCTTCGGCAGACCAAGAAACTGGTTTGACAACCAAGATGGGTGTTGATGCCACTCGACCGTTGACGAAGCCTAAGGGGAAGTTTGAACGGGCTAAAGTTCCTGTGAGTAAGCGTGCAGAAGAGGTGGCTCGTAAGCTACTTGGTGTGTGAACATCAAATTTTCTGCACACCAATTATATATAAGGCTTAAAGGATAAGAAGTCGGTGGCCTTAGTGTCTCGTGAGAAAAAGGAGGAAAGCTCATTGTCTCTTAAGGTTGAGGATGTAATGGTGAAGGATGTAATAACAATAGATGAAGATTCAACGGTTAAAGAAGCAGCTAAAGTGATGAACAATTTTGAGATAGGTTGTTTGGTTGCTGTCAGGAAAGGGAAGGCCGTGGGTATAATAACTGAGAGAGACCTCTTAAAAAGGGTCGTTGCAGAAGCGAAAGATGCAGACAAGACTAAGGTGAAGGATGTTATGAGCACTCCTTTGATTGTTGTTGAACCAGACATGGGGTTGGAAGAAGCCGTGAGATTAATGTTTCAGATGAAGATTAAGAAGTTGCCAGTGGTTGACGGAAAACGTTTGGTCGGCTTGGTAACGTTGACTGATATAGCTCGTTTTCAGCCTCAAATGATAAAGATACTGAAACAGCTTGCCATGAAGAAGGCTGCACCGAAAAGCATGAAGAAAGTTATTGACTATTACGTTGTCTGACAATCTCCCATAGTTTTCGCTCTGCTTCACTTTAAAGAAGTTTAAATGGATAGATTTGAATCTTAATAGGTGATAAAGGAATTCGGTAACCGATGAAGAAGACCCTAATGTTAAAGGTTGATTCGCAAGAGCCGGAAATGAAAAAGATTCGAATAGCAGCGGGCTTCATTAAGAAAGGCGGTTTAGTGGCCTTTCCAACAGAAACCGTGTATGGGTTAGGTGCAGATGCGTTGAATCCGAGGGCGGTTTTGGCTCTTTTTGAAGCGAAAAAACGTCCTCTTGATAACCCGCCAATAGTGCATGTAGGAGACGTGAAAGTCGTTTGCAGATTAGCCAAGGAAGTCCCGCCTAAAGCTGAAAAGCTTATGAAGAAGTTTTGGCCCGGACCGTTAACGTTGATTTTTAAGCGTTCGGAGATTGTGCCGGATGTGACTGTTTGTGGTTTGGATACCATAGCTGTTAGAATGCCTAAGCATAATGTTGCTTTGGCTTTGATTAGGCAAAGCGGCTGTCCCATTGCTGCTCCAAGTGCAAATCTTGCTGGAAAGCCCAGCCCAACCACGGCGAAGCATGTTTTGGATGATCTTGACGGGAGGATAGATGCTGTTTTGGATGCTGGATCAACCCGCATTGGGGTGGAGTCCACGGTTTTGGACATGACTACTGACCCGCCGCAGGTTCTCCGTCCAGGGGGAACACCGTATGAAATGTTGAAGAAAGTTCTTGGAAGGGTGGAACTTCATCCGGTTGCGGTTGCTGAGAAGAAGTTAACGGTTGAGAAGGCGCGTTCTCCTGGGGTGAAGCATAAGCATTATGCTCCAGATGCGGATGTGATTGTTGTGGAGGGAGAATTGTCGGCTGTTGTGAGCGAGGTGCAGGAGTTGGCGGAATTTTACATGCGGAAAGGCAGCAAGGTTGGTGTTCTTGCTACGGATGAAACTGTGAGTTACTATAGAGCCGATGTTGTGAAGTCTCTTGGGAGCAGAAGTGACTTGGCTGTTATTGCGAAGAATCTGTTTAGGCTTTTGAGAGAATTCGATTTGGAAGGTGTTGATGTTATAATTGCTGAGGGCGTACCAACTGAAGGGCTTGGTTTGGCTGTTATGAATAGGCTTCGTAAGGCTTCTGGATACAATATTGTCAAGGCAAGTAGCCATTAGAAAAATTTATATGAAAGTGTTTTTCGTCTAAAATTTGCTTACATTCAGTTTCGCTCTCTGGCACGTAAAAGTGTAGGGGGTTGATGTGAATGTCTGCTGCACCTTCTGGAACAGTTCCGGTTTTAATATTGAAAGAAGGAACAAGTAGGACTACGGGAAAGGAAGCTCAGAGAAACAACATTATGGCTGCAAAAGTCATAGCTGAAACCATAAAGACAACGTTGGGACCACGAGGCATGGATAAGATGCTGGTGAGCAGCTTCGGAGACGTCTCGATAACAAACGATGGTGCTACAATAATGAAGGAGCTTGATGTGCAGCATCCGGCGGCAAAAATGCTTGTTGAGGTTGCGAAGGCTCAGGACAACGAGGTTGGCGATGGAACGACAACTGCTGTGGTTTTGGCTGGAGAACTGCTGGCTAAGGCTGAAAATTTGCTTGACCAGAACATTCATCCAACAGTGATAATTGATGGTTTTAAGAAGGCCAGTGAGAAGGCTCAGGAAATTCTGAACGAGATGGCTATTCCTGTGAGTATAAATGATGATAAGCGTTTGATGGATGTTGCTGTGACGTCTATGGGTAGCAAGAGCGTAACGATAGCGAAGGAACACTTTGCCAAATTGGCTGTTGAAGCTGTTAGGCAGGTTGCAGAGGAAAAGGATGGAAAGCTAAAGGCTGACATTGATTTAATCAAAGTCTTAAAGAAGCATGGGAAAAGCCTAGACGAGACAGAGCTTGTTAGGGGCATGGTCATTGACAAGGAAGTGGCTCATTCACAGATGCCAAAGATTGTTGAGAATGCGAAGATTGCTTTGTTGAATGCGAAGTTGGAGATTGAGAAGACAGAGTTCGACGCCAAAATTAACATTGACAATCCGGAGCAGATGAAGCTTTTCTTGGACGAGGAGGAGCG
>DAOUSM010000014.1 GCA_030627225.1 Candidatus Bathyarchaeota archaeon
ACAACTGGGGCGTTTATCTAATGAGGGTAGCATATGCTTCAGTCAAGGGCAAAGAAGTAGATTGGGGCTATGAGGAAAGAATGTGCACTGTGGTTGGGGATTCCTACACACGTCGAGGGCTACTACAAGATGGTAGAGTAGAATTGGAAAGTCAGATGGCCTTAGATGTACTCTGTAAAACCGACAGAGTACATTACCTATTTCTAGACGGACCAAGCTTCTTCGGTGGAATGAGGAAATTTCGCACCTTCCTTTATGAAAAATGCGAAGCAAGTGGGATAAACCTCCTTGCTGTAAGTAAGCAATCTCCTGCACTTCACGATGAAAGGGGACGAGACTTGATAGCGGCGACTTATCGAATTTCTCCTTATCCATTGTGGGTTTACCATCCTGTGGTGAAGGCAGATAAGGAAAGAAATCTCTACGGTGATGTGTCAATCGTCAAGCTCTGTTCGGACAGCCCACGCCTTTTCCGTTGTGACATAATGGAATATCTAACAGACCGTGAAATAGACGAGCTGCTCTCCCCGCTCACCTATATCTCGGAAGATCCGAGATGTCTTGGGTATCCAGTTGCCCTTTGGCTTGCCCATGATTTTTCCTCTCCATCCGACTCAAAGTTACTTCACTACCATGATCAGGTTGAGGAAAAGTTGGTTGACGCTGGGGTGTTAGATGTACTTCGCTTGGAAGAGCTGTCATGTAACTTCCCAGATGAGCTTCATGGAGTGAAACATCCTTTTAGATGGGAGCGGATTGAGCACGTCTGAGCCCGTAGGGTTTATACGCGAAGTGCGGGGAGACCAAGTTTTCTTCTTTGTCGATGAAGGAGTTAATTTATGCTTTGGACAGATTGTTCGGATAGACTCAGGAAACAAGAGCTTTTATGCCCGTGTTGTGGATGCCAAGAGTTCGTCAACCCTAGATGTGAGCGAGCAGCTTCGTGAGGCAGAAGGGAAAGAGTCCTTTGGTCCATATTCTAGTTACAGACAAGTCGAGGCTGTCCTTTTTCTTGAAGAGAAAGCTGGTAAGGTACGTTCTCCAACATTCAATCCCAATTATAGAGATAGAGTGTACGCAACTGGAAAAGAAGACTCTTCTCCCCTAAGACTTAAAGGAGACTTGGAGATAGGGCGCCTACGTTCGGGCGAACATCTGCTAGGTTCTGTGGGCATAAGTTTTGAGGCTATTCCCCTCATGATGGGCATGTTCGGGATGACCGGATCAGGGAAGACCAACACAGAACTTGTCCTAAACGCTCGCATTATCGATTACAGCCCTAAAACTGTCGGTCTCATTTTCGACTTTGCTGGTCAATTGTTAACCGGAAAGGGAATAGAGCCGAAGAGGGGTCTACGAGATCACCCGTTTTTCCACACCAAAGTCCGCTACTACTCAGCCAGAGAAGGCAGGTTATGTATAGGATTGCACACCCTTCATCCTGGCAGATTGCGAACGATCTTCCCTGAAATAGGTAAGCCTCAAGTGAGAGTTGCCAGAAGATTGTATGAAAAACTGGGCAGTAGCTGGATAGAGGAATCGCTTGAAGCTTATGGGGCAGAAGGATATGTGGGAGTTGGCAAAATCATCAACTACAAAGCAAAAAGCGTAATTGAGGCTCTTATGAGCAAGCTTTCTGACCTTTCACCAACCCTCTTTCCGCCTTCTAACTATAACTTCATTGATAATGTTATCAAAAACGTGAGCAAGGGAGTCACATGTCTCATTGATATTTCAGGTCTAAGTTCTGAGGAGCAACACAACATTACCTGCCTCACAGCATCCAATGTTGCGTATCACTATAAGCGGATGTGGGAAGATAATTTTGAGGAGTGGAAAAGACTTCCAACTCTCCTGATAACCCTTGAAGAGGCCCATGAATTCCTTGACCCTGAAGTACGTAAAACCATATTTTCTGACATCGCTCTGACATACCGAAAGTATCGTGTTGGGTTGAACGCTGTGACACCGCGGCCTTCAAGGATAAACCCTAACGTCTTCGCAGAGCTTTGGACCAAGGTGATAATGAAGACTGAGTTGCGGCGTGACCGTGCCTACCTTACTGAAAATACGCCTTACCTTGAGTACAGTGACACCGAGATAAAAATGCTCGATGTTGGCGAGGCACTGCTCATATCTGAACCAAAAATCAGGTTTGCTGTGCCTATAAAGGTCACACATTACCCAGAATATTTAGACGAACGTAAGAAGGAAGATTATGGGCTTCCAGAATCACAGAAGCTTTTAGATATGGAGAAACGCCTCAAACGGCTGAGCGAACAAGAATCTCTTTCCTTATAGTATACTATGCAGTTTCGCTTTCCGCCTTTTTTAAGAGTTTTTCCATCTCCTTCTTAATACGATACTTAAACGGAATTTTGCTGGTGTCTCTTTCCAAATAACCTTCTTCGTAAAGCTTCTTCATCAACCTTGCTGTGTGCTCTCTGCTAAGCTTGATTCTATCCTTAATCTCGGGGGCGGTCTTAGGGCCTTCCATAGCCAACATTTCCAGCACGGATAATTCAGTTTCAGTCAGCGGAGCTAGGGCCTTCTCCCTTTTTATGGGAATCACTGCTTCAACCTTTGCCTCAGGAATCATCGAGAATTGTTGGGCTTGCTTCTCTACATCGGAGATTTTTGCGGCTAGTGCCTCTTGTGATGCAACAACATCACGCACTTTATTATCAATTTCATCCAACCGTACTAACGTTTTTTCTCCATCTTTTAATTTGACACTGATTTTGGGTTCTAAAGCAAACAGTCGCTTCTCAATTTCTTCTGTTCTTTTAATGGCCTTATCGCTTTTCGAAGAATTTGCCTCAACTTTGTATGCAACAAGTTCCAGCTTTTCGGCTTCACGCTTAAGCTGCCTATTAAAACTTAAAACAACGTCTTCAACAGTTTCCTTCGCCTTTTCATACTCTTTCTTAACCCTGCGGATCTGCCTGTAATATTCAACCGCGGCACCAAAGGTTACAGCAAGTAAAACGCCTACAAGAATCAGTAGAACCTCAGTCAAATAACACACCTCTGTGATTCACATGTGATTATGTGTGATTCTATCATGTTACATCACACATCACAGTTCTAACATTAAGAATTTAAGGATTATGGTGCCTAACATTATCCGGATGGTTCTATGATGTCACACATCACAATTGAACCGGCAAGAATCATCGGCGCAATGTAACCGTTATGCGGTATATAAAGCACTCCATTTTCAGGGTATTTTTCGGATTCCAGCGTTCTAGCGTTTCAACCGACATGAATCTCTTCCGCTTTTGTAAACGACATGTTCGGTTTTTGATGTGATGCGTGACGTCACATTATACCTTTTTATGTGCTTGAAAGTTGTTTCAAGCTTGTTTCAAGCTCTTCTCTTATCATTTTTATGACTTTTAGATGTTCATTAAGTTCTTCACTTTTGTTTGGTATGTTTTTGTATGCTTCTACGTATTTGTGTAGTTTGTTTGCGATTTCGAGATAGGGGTCTAGGGTTGTGCTTTCGAAGATTCCTAAGTATCCTAAAAGCAGCACTGTGTAAATTGCTTTTATAACATTTTCTTTTGCTTGCTTTAAAGTCCTGTTAAAAGCTCCGCGGCTTATTTTTGCCCTTGTTAATCTTAATCTGGCTTTTTCATCGTATTTTAACGGTTTTCCGGCAATACTTTCAGATAAAATGTCAATAAGTAATGTTTCAAGCTGCGTTTTCGTTAAATGATTGTTTTTAGCGAGTATTTTTACAATTGGGTCATTTAGAGAACTTGTCAGCCACGATTGAACACTTTCCTTTAGCTTCAAATTTTTCTCTCCACAGGTTCTGTCTGATGGATACAACTTTGTATACGGGCTCTTCTTTTAAGCTTATCTGAATTCCATGTTCGTTATTGCTGGTTTGTGAACGTAAACATTTTATGTTGAAGGAAATAATGGATAATGAGGCATGTCTCTTGGTCTCAAACTTTAAACCAGCAGAACGCCTAAAACGCATAAAGCCCTCTGGAATACGCCGCTTTTTCGCTTTAGCCCAAGAAATATCAGACGCTATTAACTTGAGTGTAGGTGAACCGGATTTTACACCTCCAAAACATGCGTTAGATGCTGGCTGGCAAGCAGCGAAGGAAGGTAAAACGCATTACGCACCAACCAATGGTATTCCTGAACTTCGAGAGGTCTTAGCACAGAAAGCATATCACGATTATGGTCTCAATTACGATCCAAACTCTGAAATATTGATAACGGTTGGCGGGACTGAGGCAATTTTCTTGGCGCTAGCTGGCTTGGTAAATCCAGGTGATGAAGTGTTAATTCCAAATCCAGGATTTGTGTGTTATGAACCTGGTGTTTTGTTAGCAGGCGGTGTTCCTGTTTCTGTTCCGTTGTTAGAGGCGAACGGTTTTAAACCGTCTATTGATGATGTGACGTCACTTATCACGGATAAATCACGTGTGATGATCCTTAATTATCCGAATAACCCGACTGGTGCGGTTCTTTCTTATGATGAGGTTGCTGCTTTGGCGAAGATTGCTGTTGAGCGTGACCTGATTGTGATTTCTGATGAGGTTTACGAGAAGATAATTTATGATGATGCTAAGCACTGTTGTGTTGCAACTTTTCCTGGAATGCATGAGCGCACACTGGTTGTTAATTCCTTCTCTAAAACTTATGCCATGACTGGTCTACGGGTGGGATATGTTTATGGGCCGAAGGAGCTTATCTCTCCTGTTTGGCTTGTGCACCAGTACACGGTTGCTTGTGTAAATAGCCTAGCACAATATGTTGCATTAGCCGCGTTAAAAGGACCACAAGATTTTGTTAAGGATATGGTTCAGGAGTTTGATAGGCGACGACGTTTGGTTTACAAGCGACTCAATGAGATTGAAGGCTTTAATTGTTCACTTCCGAAAGGTGCTTTCTACGTTTTCCCAAACATAAAAGGCTCCGGGATGTCTTCAGAAGAATTTGTAAAATTTCTTGTCAGGGAGGCGCACGTCACAACTGTTCCTGGTCCCGCTTTCGGCAGCTATGGTGAAGGCTACGTCAGAATTTCCTATGCTGCCGCATATGAACAGTTAGAAGAAGCATTAAACCGCATAGAAAAGGCTGTTAAGCGCCTCATATAGGCTCCTCAAAGGAGCACTCTTAATTCTTCTTCTATCTCTTCTTGACTTCTGGAAGTTTCCAATAGCTGGTGGAGGGCGAAGCCTTGTTTACGCGAAGTTTTATCCAGTACATGCATCTCAAGCTCTTGCGCCCTTATTGTTGGATGCGTTTTTATGGTTAAGTATGCACGTAAGATATTTGCTATCGTTGCTTCTTGAAATATCAGGGCTGTATCATCCTTCAACTTCATGTAAAGGCGAAGGTGTTTGTGTTTCTTCGGAATACCTATAAGCACTCTTTCTACATCTTCATTGCGGATTATTCTTGTGTGGTTCATGTTTAGAGACTCCTTTACAGTTTTTCCGCATTTTCTTTCAGTTTGTCGAACAGTTCAGGCCTTAAGTCTTTCAATGTTGGGACGAATGTTTCGACCGGTCTTATGTCGACATAGTTAACCTCGCCTATTACAAGGTCCTCTTCGTCATACTTTGCCTTTACGAGAACTTTCCCGTTGGGTCCGATGAGTCTGCTTCCTCCCCAGAACTGCAAGCCGTCCTCTATGCCCACGAGGTTAACGTAGGCTAGAAAAGCCGTATTCTCGATCGCTCTTGCAGCCGTTAATGTTTCAAAAAATGTTCGTCGGACGGCTGGCGAGGCAGAGATACAGACTATTAATTGGGCTCCTTTTAGGCGTGTCAGCCGACTTACTTCTGGGAAGAAAATGTCGTAGCATATGATTAAGCCTATCTTCCCAAGATCTGTTTCGAAGACTGCTGTCTGGTATCCTGGGCGGAAATATCTTTTCTCTTCAAAAACGCTGTGGGTTGGAAGATACATTTTGCGATATTTCCCGATAAGGCCGTCTGGACCTATGAGAACCGCTGCGTTGTAAATTGTTGCTTGTGTCTTTTCGCTGAGTTCTGGCATACCAAATACTATGTATGTCTCCATTTTTCTCGCCAATTTTTCTAAAAGACGCGTTGATGGTCCGGGTATTGTTTCTGCCAGTTCGTAGATTTGGTCCCTTAACGTGTAACCTGTTAATGAAAGCTCTGGGAAAATCACAAGCTCTGCGTCTTGTTCTCTTGCCTTTACCACATTGTCCTCGATTTTTCTTATATTTTCTGTTTTGTCTGCTCTTTTGCAGCTTATTTGTGCGAGGGCTACTTTGAATCTCTCTTTCATAGGCCTCACCTTCTCGATGATTTAATAAAGTGTTCGTGGGAGCCTGAAATCGGTTCCTACTGTTCGGTATTCAATTTTTGTTGTTAATAACATTCGTCTTTTATGTTCTGTGTAGAGCCATCTATGCTTTATTTTTTCCACTAATTCCGTCTTTAAGCCTAATTGTTTTGCTATTTCTTCTGGCTTCATGAAGTGTTCCAGCCCGTAGAGAATGAGGTCAAGAGTTTCATATTTTATGCCTAATTCTTCTTCTGCGAGTTGCCCAGGCCATAATGCTGGCGAGGCTGGCTTTTTTATTATTTCTTTGGGTATACCTATGTGTTGTGCGAGTTTTCGAACCTGCGTCTTAAACAAGTCCATTATTGGTGATATGTCTGCTGCAACGTCTCCCCATTTTGTGAAGTAACCCATCATTGTTTCTGATTTGTCTGAGCTTCCGCAAACAAGTAAGTTGAGCCTATTAGCATAATAGTAAATATATATCATTCTTGTTCGTGCTTTTATGTTACCTTTGCATATTTTATCCGCTTTTTCGAAGACGGGTATAGTGTTGTAGAAGACCTTTAAAGCTGGTGTGATGTCAATCATTTCGGTTTTGAATCCGAATTTCTCGGCGACAAGTTTTGCATGTTTAATGTCTTGAGTGTTGTATGTTTCCTGTTCTGGCAGCAAGAGTCCCAAAACCTTGTCTCCGCCTATGGCTAAAGCCGAAAGCGCTGCTGTTGTGCTGCTGTCAAGTCCGCCTGACAACCCTAAAACTATGCCTTTCGCTCCAGTCTGTTCCACATAGTCTTTGATGAAACGTCTTATTTTCGTCTCCACTTCTGACCAGTCTATATCCAAAACGGATGGTGTCAACTCCAAACAGGTGCATCCTCATTGCTTATGAGTATTGGGGCAAGTATTTAAGGACAAACATAAATACTGAGAAGGTATGACTTTAAGGATATAGAAGGATTCAACATGGGGCGAAGAAGGAGAAAAGTTGTTCACATCCCTAAGAAACGTTTGCCCAGATTCTTCTCCTGTCCTAAATGCGGAAAAGAGACAGTTAGAGTAGAACTCTTTCGCGACGAAGGTCGTGCTGTTGTGAGTTGCGGTAGCTGTGGTGCAAGGGAGGAATTCCAGGTTAAGCCTGCGCAGCGTGAGATTGATGTTTACTGTATGTTTACAGACAGAGTTTACGGCAGCTCTGGAAGTGTATCAACACCTGAAATTAAAAAGATAAGCTAGTTGGTGTTTATGGTAGGGCATGTTGAAAGATATTTACTCGAAAAAATTGGGTGTGAAGGGGCAATTCACGTAACTCTTATAGACCCTGAAAAAGTAACGCTTCCACAAGCTTCAAGAATTGCTAATAAAGCAAAGTCAAGCGGAACCTCCGCCATAATGGTAGGCGGCTCAACATTTGTTTCAACAAGGCATCTTGATGATGTGATTAGGACCGTTAAGCGTGCTGTGAAGATTCCGGTAATTCTTTTCCCTAACAATGTGACAGGCATAAGTCGCCATGCAGATGCCATATGGTTTATGTCTCTGCTAAACTCCGTTGATCCTTACTTTCTGATGGGTGCTCAGGTTTTAGGTGCTCCCCTTGTCAAAAAGTATCGTTTAGAGCCGATTCCTCTAGGATACATTATTGTTGGTGACGGCGGCACTGCAGGTGTTGTGGGTAAGGCAATTCCTGTTCCATACAATAAACCTGAACTCGCCGCGGCTCATGCTCTAGCTGGTCAATATTTGGGTATGCGTTTCATATACTTGGAGGCGGGTTCTGGCGCTAAAAAATCTGTTCCTCCAGAAATGATTCGAGCAGTTAAACGTTACATAGATGTTCCTTTAATTGTTGGCGGGGGCATTAGATATAGAAGGCAAGCGTTGGCTGCAGCTTCCGCTGGGGCAGACATAATTGTAACTGGCAATATTGTGGAGAACACCGAGGTTAAAAGTAAGGTTTCTGAGATTGTTAAGGGCATAAGAAGCTGTAGGACGTAAAGTCTTTGACGGCTTTTGAAAATTATTTTAGCGCATTAAAGAAAGTTTTAGGAAACGAAGCTCTCTACGATGTTTGGCCGGATTTTGAGCCTCAATACGATGAACATGAATATGCGTGGGCAACGTTAAGGGGCTTGGGTGAAGTTCTGATACTAAACTGCGGTGTATGTGATGGGCCTTCTGATTTAAGGCATGTACGCTGCAGAGAATGCGTTGAAAAAAGAAGTAAAATAGCGAAGGAAGCCTATCAAAAGGCAACTGGTCGTCCAAAAGAAAAGTGGTCCACACTGTTTTTATGTAGAATTCACACGGAATAAAAGGTTCTGACAACAACGGTTTTTGATTTGTTCGTGTCAGAAAACCAAAATAAACTATGACAAACACAAGAGGTTGCGGAGGAACAGCTTGAACAGTCAAATGAGCGAAGCATATCAACAGTACGTGGCAAGCCTAGAAAACCAGCTCGAGCAACTATACGCTATAAGCAAAAAAGCTAGAGAAAAGGGGCTTGATCCCACACTTAAACCTGAATGTGGCATTGCCAAAGATTTAGCCGACCTTGTAGAGGGGCTTGTGGGACCAAAAGGAGTTGCCGAAAGCATAAGAGAATTAAGCACTAAACTTCCAAGGGAAGAATTAGCCTTCAAAATCGCAGAAGAAATCGTTTACGGTAAGTTTGGGCATATGGAACCTGAGGCTGCAGCTGAACAAGCCATACGCACTGCCCTGGCAATTCTCACAGAGGGACTCACCGCTGCGCCTTTGCAAGGAGTAGCGAAGGTGAAAATCAAAACTAACAAGGACAGAACAAGATATCTTGCAATTTATTTTGCGGGTCCAATTCGTTCTGCTGGTGGAACCGACCAGGCTTTGACACTGGTGATTGGAGATTTTGTGCGGCGATTGCTCGGGCTTGACCGCTACAAGCCTACAGAAGAGGAGGTTGCCCGCTTCATTGAAGAGGTAAGGCTTTACGAACGCTCTGTAAGCCGCTTCCAATATCACGTTTCAGATGAGGAATTGCGAAGGGCGCTTCAATGGCTACCAGTGGAAGTAACGGGAACAGAGTCCGATCCCGTTGAAGTTTCTTCTTTTCGAAACCTTCCACGTATAGAAACAAACCGGGTAAGGGGCGGGGCGTTACGCGTTGTAAACGATGGGGTTGTTGGGCGTTCTTCAAAGGTCTGGACAATTATAGAAAAACTGGGGATTCAAGGCTGGGATTGGCTTAAAGAAATCCACCAAATATCTGAGAAAAAATCCGCTGGATTTATGGATGACGTCATCGCTGGCCGCCCAATATTTTCCTTTCCATCCAGACGTGGCGGTTTCCGTCTGAGATATGGTAGGGCACGAAACACAGGTCTAGCAGCTGTGGGCATCCATCCAGCAACCATGCTTGTGCTTCAAGGCTTTCTAGCTGCGGGCACTCAGCTTCGTTTGGAACTTCCAGGAAAGGGCGGCATTGCGGTTCCGGTTGATGCGATTGAGCCTCCTATTGTTCGGTTAAGAGATGGTTCTGTTGTTCGAGTTTCAGTTGAAAACTTCAGCGAGATAAAAAATAAGATTGAGAAAATCCTGTTTCTAGGCGACATGTTAATCAGTTTTGGGGACTTTTTGTACAATAGCAAGCTTCTTTCTCCTTCTGGATATGTTGAAGAATGGTGGGCTGAGGACCTACGGAAAGCCATAATGGAGAAGTTTGGTGGAGATTTTAGAGGAGCAGCTGAAACCGTTAAGATTCCGCTGGAAAGGCTGAAAAGTTTTTTGGAAAACCCGTTTGCCAACAAGCCTAACATTAGCGAAGCAATAGCCTTATCGTTGGCATTACATGTACCTCTTCATCCGTGTTTCACGTTTTTCTGGTCGAATCTTGCTTCAATTGAAGAGCTTAAACTGTTGAGGAAATGGCTCCTTAATTCCGAAATACAGCGTGAAGATGATTTTGTTCGCAAAATCGTTGGAGAAATAGAGGCGAACGTCAAACTAGCCTTAGAAACAATTTGCCTTCCTCATAGGGTTTTAGACGGCAAGATTACTGTTGAAGGTGATTATGCATATGCATTTGCTTTCTGCCTTGGCTATGGTGCTTCAAATGTAGACTTTTCTTCTGCTGATTCTGTTTTAGAAGCAATTCGCTTGCTTTCCGGTGTATCAATTAGGGAAAAGGCTCCGGCGCTTGTTGGTGCACGGATGGGTCGTCCGGAAAAGGCGAAAAGGCGTGAAATGAAGCCCCTTGTGCATGTGCTTTTCCCTGTTGGTTTGGCTGGAGGTTCTCAGAGGAATGTTGTTGAGGCTGCGAAGCGGGAAGCCGTCTTTGTGGAGGTTGTTAAACGTAAGTGTCCTGTTTGTAAAACCTATACTTTTAGAATAAA
>DAOUSM010000013.1 GCA_030627225.1 Candidatus Bathyarchaeota archaeon
AGCCTCAATTTTGCTAAACTTTTCTTTCCATACGCTTAAGCATGAGTTCAGCTTTTTTCAAGTCCAAAGGAGTATTGATGTTGAAGAAGGTTCTAAGCTTCGGATCTAATTGCTGTAGGACAAGCGTAGAGACATAACGTACACCCTGCAGCCTATCCACCATAGACCGCATATTCAATTTTCCTTCACTTAAGGCTTTTTTGGCAGCTTCCCGTGCAGGTTTTGTGCAATAAACCGCCTGCAAAGGCTCTATGTAACCGTTTGGCCATCGTGGAATAACCGCATTCCTACTTATGCAAAGTTCAAGTAAAAACAGGAGAACATCCTTCGAAACAAGAGGGGTATCACATGGAAGTAAAAGTGAATATTCTCCATGTGCTTTTTCAAAACCGGTTAACGCACCCACAAGCGGACTCTGTACATCATTCAAATCAACAAGAACATTTACATCAGGACCGACCACTCTTGCAAATTTTTCAGCTTGAACTTTTGAACTAACAACAACAATTTTTTCTTCGACTACATCATTAATTACATTCAAAACATGCTTTATCAGAGGCTTATTTGCTAATAACAGCAACCCTTTATCCTGCCCAAACCTGCTGGAAAAACCGCCCGCAAGAATTATTGCCGATTTATTCAAATAATTAACGACCCCACATTCCTTTGAGGCTTTAGAGTACTTTACAGTTCTATAAGGTTTATAATGTACGAAATATTACGAAAGCGGAATACGGTATATTACCGCTAAAAGATAATAAATCATACGTAAAGGAGAAATCAGGAATGAACTCCGAAATCAAAGAATTGAACCGAATACTATGCAGAAAATATGACGTAGCCGACTATGAGAAATGTAAACACTGTAAAGTTTACCGGCTAATAAACAAAATAGTGGCGCAACAGTAACGACTCATGCCTTATTATTTTCTATCTTCTTCACTATTTCATCCAAAATTTTTGTGAGGGGATGGTCAGGCTTTTCCTGAGTAAAAATGAATGCACCTTCTGCCATTGAAACTTCACAGAAACAAGGGATCATCCCTAATACTGGAGCTTGATATATCTCTTTAATCTTAGTTTGCACTTCGTCTTTTCCGGATTTCGTAGAGGCACACAGAACTTTATTCACTGTTATTTCTGTTTTTTTCTCGAATAGATCGTAAAGTTCCCGCAGCATGCGTCTTGTCCCCTCGACGTCTGACCTATCTAAGGTTGTTACCACAATCACTAAGTCTGCGGTTACTATGGCGTTTATAGATGAATATTGTAGTCCAGGGCTTGTATCGAAAATGAGATAGTCAAAGTCCTTATCGTTCAAGAGGGAATGTCTAAGTGCCAAAAGTCTTCCCAAAGCCCGCATCTCCCACTTTCTATCCTTCGCGGACATTTCTCTGATTGCTTCTGTTGCTGGGTTTGCCAGCCCAACAAACAGTTTACTTTCATTGTTAAATCTGTCGCGCAAGTCTATTATTGCCTTATCGATTTCACATGTTCCATTTAGATAATCGTTTAGCCAATACTCTGCCTTTTCAATTTTGAAAATTGTTGAAAGGCTTGGAGCTCTGAAGTCAAGATCCATCAGACACACATTTTTACCATGCTTAACAAGAGTTGCAGCTAAATTTACTGAAAGGATTGTTTTCCCTGTTCCGCCCTTGTACGAGTGTACGGCTATTATTTCGCCCAAGATTATCACCCTTGATCTTCCTTATCTACGTAAAAGTAGGCTTTTCTCCCTTTCCTTTCCTTTTTCAAATGTCCCATAATCACAAGTTGATTAAGGTAGCCACTCTCCACCGCTCTAGCTCTACGTGTCTGTTGAGCAACCTCCTCCGCTGTGGCTCGGCCAAGTCTACATACAGTCATAGCTGTTTTTCTAAGATGGTCAGGCATAGAAAGTAGTGTCATGACATCTAATGGAGCTTCTGGAAGCGGCTGGACATCTCCTCTGCCGTGTTTCTGCATTTCAATTATGATTTCCAGTTTCTCATTCAGTTTTTCAAGGTTTTCCCTTATCTTTTTCAGCATCTGCGTAGGCTTTTTTCCTAGGGCTTCTTGTTTTGTCACTCCCGCTCCCCATAGTGTTTTACATGTGTACAGTATGGTAGAGAGAAGTGTATTTATTAAGTCTTACGAAACACGCATAATGATTCATAAACAGATGCAAACTTATGAATAATTGTTATTACTTGTGAATTCCACTTCTAACCCAAACAGCACCGAAAACATCAAAAATAACACTATGCCGATAAATAAGGCCGCAACAGATTCTGCAGCAGATATCGCCATTTGCTCAAACATTTTAATCGTTAAAATCGAAAGAGGCTTTTAAAATGATAAGCGTACTTCGGTGTCAAAAATATTATGGAAAGGGAAACTTTTTCTCTCAGGATTGAAATGGGTTAATAGGGTATTGGTGTCCTGTTTCTGGATTCTTCCACTATTGGCAACACTTGCTTTAGTTCCCTGAAGTATTTGAGTACGGTTATACCCCTTTGAGTTATTGCGTAGACAACTCTTCGCTTTCCAACGGTTCTTTCCTCAACGAGATTCTGCTTTATCAAAAACTCTAAGTATTGCTTTAGCACACTGCAGTTTACGTTTGCCTTATACATTATGTGAGTTAGCTTTAGTGGACCGCGGTGAGCCAACACTTTAAGGATGTCTATATACATTTCAAGTTTGGACCTTCTCATCATCCAAACCTCTTGGGCATATTTTCAACCTCTTTATATAAAGCTTTTATGTATCCAAACTACGTCTTTTTCCTAACTAGTCTACATTAGTAGCTTCTTTTCTCTTGTACCCGAATTAACACCTTTATTCTATTTCGGAAAGCTGTGACCATATCATCTAACAATATTTTTTGAAACTCTGTCGAGAGCACATTAATATTTTCCTTAAAAACCTTAGCCATTTTAGCTTCCAATTCTTTTCTCTGCTTGAATGTTATATCTTGCTTCAAGGTTTTTTCCTCCAATCTTCACCAGAGAAATAGGCTGCAGGTATTTAACTAACTTATGAATTCAAAATATGAATTTCAAATATACATTTCCCAGAGAATAGAGAATATTTTTATTTTCGGTTTTGCTATTAATTTTTGCCGGATGATGAGAAGGCATTAGCTTGACTTACGGATGAAATCTCAGAGTTACTCAGACGGCAATTGATGAAAAACTTTATCGCGCATGACATGGGCAAGCCGCCTTTTTATGCTCTTTACAAAGCCTATAAACACCATCGTAGAAATTTTTGGGTTTACAAGGAGCTTTCATCAAACAACCTTCGCTTCTGCAATGCCTTAACCCAAGATTATGCCCAATTTCATGCAAGCTTATTCCCACGCAAGCATTAGACAAGTACCTCTCATTTATGCCATAAGTTGAGACTATTGATAAGTTAGGCTCAAGAGTTAAGCCCGCTATATCACTGCCGAATCCGAGGATAAAATGGGGCAAAATAGCAAGAATCATCTTTTTTGAATCGTATGTAAAATGTTTCTTCAGCTCTCCAAGCAGATCGTTAAGATAAATCATTTTTCTTTTTCTCATAAAAAATTTGGCTAAAAGGCTTTTCGGGCTGAGAAGCAAGTATTCTGGAAACGTTTTTCTAGGCAAAATTTCAACCTTTTTTATTTTAAATAACAATTTGGAATTCCTACAGATATCCTCAAGAAAATCGTAATCACAATCGAAAGGTTGAATGATTAAATGATATTGCATGTTTATTAAAAATAACTTAGCAATGAATTTATTCTTTTCTTTGGTGCGCGCTAAAAAGAAGAAGATTCTAAGGTATAGAAAATGCGAAAAAGGATAGCTAAGTATGGGAAAGCGAAAGTTGTTAAGATTCCTATGGAAGACGAGGATTATGCGTTCTTAAAGCCTTAACGGACAGGGAAGGCTTAACCGTTGACGCGTTTGGAGAAAATTGTAAGCGAGCTCTATGGAGAAATACAACAGAAATGTAAAGAGTAACAGCGTTGGCTGTTGCATTTTCCTTTTTCATTTGGTTTTCTCTTCTGAACCTCTTTAGCGGTTAAGACTCTTGTTGGAGAAGAAATCTGTAATTAGGCTTTTAAACGCTCGCTTTATAAAGGGTACTTGGCGATGTTTCGTGTCGAAAGCTCCACATGAATTTGATTTGGCTGTTTTGGAATCTGCGTTAAAAGGGAAAACTCTTCTTGTCTATTGGTATTTGTTAAAGCAGCCCACACATAGTGTGGGTGTTCGTCAAGTTCAGCGTGCTCTAGGCTTTTCCAGTCCAAGCATTGCAGTGCACCATCTTGGAAAGTTAGAGGATTTAGGGCTTGTTCGGAAAAAAATGACAGGAGAATACGTGCTTGAAGAAGAAGTAAAAGTCGGAATTCTACGGTTTTTCACACACATGGGCCGCTTTCTCGTACCCCGATACCTATTCTACTCAGTCTTGTTCTCTACAATGCTAACAACCTATTTGACCTTATACGCTTTTTTTGGGAGATATCCCAACTTCTATGCTGTAATGTTTGGCTTGATTGCATCGCTCATTTTTTGGTTCGAAACCCTTAGATTATGGAGGGCGAAGCCATTTTGAAACTTCAACATTGTGTTCTAAAATGTAGAATTAAAAGACACGACTTTCCTTAATCTTCATGGAGGCTAAAGATTGAAAAGAGCTTTTCTATACTCCGTAGCTGCTGTGATTTTGGGATTAGTACTAACATTAGTTCCATTAGTTACGTTTGCAAAAATGAAAACTGAAAACGGTGTTGGAAGATTTTTGTTTGAAAGCAGTTTAGAGAAACTTGAAGGTTACCAACGTTTAGATTCGCCAAGGTACTCACTTATTGACCTTGAGAGTTTTGCCATTAGTTTTATCGTCGCATTAAGCATATATGTGCTCTTCAAGCGTAGAACATCCTCTTATGTCTAAAACAGATTGAACTGTACTAATTTTAGTACAATAGTGTTCTAAAACATAGCATTAAGACTGGCAACTCAATTTCTAATATATGTCAAACATGAAAAGGAGATTAAAATGAAAGTTGTAAAAGTTGTAATCTTAACGTTGCTTATCACTGTTAGCTCGATTGTAATATTATATACCGATGTTGAATATTGCACGACTACCTTGAATAAATTCAAGTCATATGAAGAGCTTAAAGAATTCCTACAGTGTAGAAAACACAGCTTCGAACCATTTCGATTCCTAAGCGTTGAATCATATGGTTCAGCCGAGCTTAAAGCGATGAGTACTAATGACTATTCTAGTACAAACATTCAAGTGGACGGGGTAGACGAAGCAGACATCGTAAAGATCGATGGAGAATATATCTATGTAATCTCTGGTCAAAAAGTGGTTATTGTTAAGGCTTACCCTGCAGAGGAGGCGGCTATCCTGTCAAACATAGCTGTGAATGGAACATTAAGGCAAATGTTCATAAACGAAGAGAGACTCGTCGTGTTCTATGAAGGCTCTTCAGACAGTGAAACAAAGACTTTCATTACCATATATGACATATCAGACAGAGAAAATCCAATACCTAAAGGAGAAATCGCTGTTGACGGCTTTTATTTTAGCTCTAGGATGATAGGTGACTACGTGTATGTTGGCGTTCGGAAGGCAGCCTCACTTGTTGAAGGCGAAGTGTCTCTTCCAAAAATTTATTCCGAAGGCGAATGCAAAGTCATATCCGCCACCGAAATTTACTACTCCGACATAGTTGACTACGGATACATATTCACAACAATAGTAGCTGTGAACGTGCAGGAAGACGAGCAAGAGCCAACTGACGAAACAGTATTGTCAGGATGGACAACAAGCATGTATGTCTCGCTAGAAAACATTTACCTAGCCATAGATTACGAGGACAAAACCATTTTACATCGAATTCACATTGAAAAGGGCGAAATCTCCTATGCTGCTGACGGTGAAGTTCCTGGAACAGTCTTAAACCAGTTTTCTATGGATGAGCATGAAGGCTACTTCAGAATAGCAACCACATCTCCAATAACAAGTCCAACTGGAGAGTCAGCGTGGAGACTTCCTAGGCAAAATAACGTCTACATCCTAAACATGGACTTAGAAATAGTCGGCGAACTGGAAAACATTGCTCCGGGAGAAACTATTCATTCAGCACGTTTTATGGGAAACATATGCTATCTTGTAACTTTCAGGAAAGTCGACCCCTTCTTCATGATTGATCTCTCAGATCCCTACGGTCCGGAGATACTTGGTGAACTGAAGATAACGGGTTATTCTGACTATTTGCATCTCTATGATGAAAATCACGTGATAGGTGTAGGCAAAGAAACCGTTTCAGCGGAGACGGGAGACTTCTCTTGGTATCAGGGAGTGAAAATATCACTTTTTGACGTTACAGACATGTTTGAACCGAAGGAGCTAGCAAAATACGAAATAGGTGATAGAGGAACAGACTCACCAGTTTTAAGAGATCACAAGGCATTCTTATTTGACAAAGAGAAGAATCTTCTGGTCATACCAATTTCAGTTGCACAAATAGATGAAAGCAAATATCCAAATGCAGTTCCGTCATATATTAGCGGAGAAATTGTATGGCAAGGCGCATATGTTTTTACCATATCGTTGACGCTTGAAGAGAAAATTATGCTAAGAGGAATTATAACTCATGTTGAAAACAGTAATGTGCATGATGCATCATACCATATTGCTCGGACGCTTTACATAGGCGATGTTCTCTACACAATTTCAAACAATAAAATAAAAATGAACTCTCTGCTGGACTTGAGCGAAATCAACGAGTTAAACCTTAACGAATAGAGGAGGCTACATAGTTGACTCTGAGAGAGCTTGTTAGCATGTTTGGAGACTTTGCCGAAATAGCAGTAACAATTCTGCTGGCTTACGTAGTGTACAAAATAGCGACACTTATAGACACACTTAACGGCAAAATTAAGGGAGAGAAAAACCCATAAACAAAGGTTGGAAACAATATGTCATCAAGACATTTACATTACTATGTTGAAGAAAGAAAAACAAGAAGAGAAAGTCAAGAATTTCTAGAAGCTCATCACAGGATGCCTGACGGAAAACTGATTGAAACAGTGCAGATATGTCTCCGTTGCAGAAGAAAGTTTCCATTCAAGCGAAGCCGTAAACATTGTCCACGCTGTCAAGGTCTTCTTAGAACAAAGACTGTGGTCCTCAAAGTTCCCTAATTTTTTATTGCTTTTCATGTTAAGATTTCTCGTTTTAACTTATAGTTAAAACGTCTAGATTTCTTGGGTAATACGTGATTATCTCTGCACCATCTTCGGTTATCAAAACAGTGTCAGAGTGACGAAATCCTGCGAATCCAGTTTCGTAAATGCCTGGTTCACAGCTTACAACAATCCCCGCACTTAAAGGCTCTTCATTACCCACATCTAACCATGGAGGTTCATGTCCTTCCAAGCCTAAGCCATGTCCAGTATGATGCTTCACCAAGTGCATTAGACCAGCTTTCTTAAACACTTTGATAGTTGCTTTGTCAATGTCGCTGCATTTGACTCCGGGTTTAAACATTTTGAATGCGGCTTCTTGAGCTTTAACCATCACATTGAAATAGCGTTTCTGCTTAGGCGTTGGTTTCCCAACAATCATTGTTCGCTCCAGTTCACAGCTATAGCCGCCTATGTCTGCGCCAGCACCAGTAATAATGACGTCGCCTTTCCTAATCATACGCTTCGTCGCAATAGCATGCGGTATAGCACTCATTTCACCTATTTGACCTCTAAAACCGACGCCGACGGGAGAACTTCTACGCATGGGCTCATAATCGGGTCCAAGAGTTTTTTTCATAAGTGTAGATGCTTCGTAGGAAGCCGCTAATGCAACTTCAACATCCCACAAGCCTTCAGCTGCATACTCTTGCAGCAAGGTATGTGCTAGGTTCGCCCATTTGGCACTCTCTTTAATGAGTGCTATTTCCTCTTCCGATTTTATGAGACGCATAGAAGGCACCAAATCCTTTATGTCCACAAACTTTGCTTCACGTAGCTTTTTCGTGATTGGTGGGCCTCTGTAGCCCCAGATGCCAGCAGCTCCAGCTTTGTTGTCAATGCCTATGCGCTTTTTGGTTAACCCCATGTCTTTTAAGAACTCAGTAAAGTGCTCAATTGGATGCTTTTCTCCGGGATAATCCACGTAAGTCTTTACATCTTTAATAATTCTGGTCTTTAACGGGATATGGTCTTTTTCTAAAAGAGGACCCATAAAAGTAATTTTGCCGTCAACCGGTATGACTAATGCTGCCGGACGCTCAGTAGCAATAAATGAGTAACCTGTTAGGTAAAATATGCTTGTACCATTTGTTAAATACAAGGCATCAAGCTTCCGCTTCCTCAAATATTTTCTAACCTGTTCTATGCGACGTTCATGTTCAGCTTCGCTTATCGAAAATTTCACCATCGTATTCCTCCAAAGAATTTGTCAACTATTATGATGGAAAACACATAAATGCTTTTCATTAATAAAGAACGAACCTTGGGATGATATTTGAAATATCTCTCAATTCGCCTGTTTGAAGAAGAAGATGTGGATTTCGCTTACGAGTTGATTATGACTGAGAAATGGAATTACGTAAAGGAAGATGTTGAACGAATGTTTAGGTATAACCCGTTAGGTTGTTTCATCGCACAGGTAGAAGGCAAACGGGTGGGTCATGTATTTTCTGTTAACTATGGAAAGCTAGGGTGGATAGGCTTACTTATAGTTAAGGCAGAATGCAGAGGAAGAAGTATCGGAACATTATTAATGAAGAAAGCAATGAACCACTTGCTGAGCCATGAAGTAGAAACAATAAAGCTGGAAGCAATGCCCGTAGTAGCTGAATTATATCGAAAATTAGGGTTTGGAGATGAATACGGTTCTCTGAGATTTGTGGGGGTCAGCAGGAGATTCGCTTCTGCATCCAGTTCAACCGTGAAATCACTAAAAAATGAGAGGATGAAAGAAATTGCGAAGTTTGATGCTGAATATTTTGGAGCAAACAGAATCAAGGTTTTAAGCAAACCTTATCACGATAGTCCAAAACTCTGCTTTGTTTCGTATATAAAATCCAAAATCACTGGTTACGTCATGTGTCGTAAAGCAAAAATCGGATACAGAATAGGACCATGGGTTTGCAATTCTGAGCATCCTAAAGCTGCACAGGAGCTTTTAATCAAATGCATGGAAACAATAGGCGAGAATGAAAAACTTTACGTGGGTGTTCCTGCAGTGAACAAAGCAGCCATTGAAATTTTGCAGGATTTTGATTTTAGGCAGTATTCAAAGAGTATCCGAATGTATTTTGGAAAAAAGCTTGAAACTGAACGTGTGAATGGTATATTTGCTATTGGCGGTCCAGAGAAGGGTTAGATTGGGCCTCAGAAATTATTGTCTTCCGTGCGAATGTTATGTAGCCTGTATGCCCAGTCATTAAAGTCTGAGGGCGTGTTTTTCCTCTCACAGTCTGCATTCCGCGCAGCAAACATTCAACAGTTTTAATATCCACAAAGCTGTTCTCATTTAAGGCTTCAACGGTTTTTACAACTTGGTCTATTGTTGGACTGAAGGAGACTAAGGTTCCGCAAGGCTTTAGGGCGGCATAAGCATGTGGAACAACAAGCCAAGGGGTCGCCAAATCCAATATAACTGCATCAACATCACTTTCATCTATGCCCACAGTGATATCCTTATTCTTTAGTTCTACAAAATCGATTAAGCCTGCACGCTTCAGGTTTTTCTTTGCGGTTTTAAGGAATTCCTCTCTGATTTCGTAGCTGTAGACCTTGCCGTCTGGCTTAACATAATGGGTTAAGGCTGTGGTTAACGCGCCCGTGCCTGTTCCAGCCTCCACGATGCGGCTTCTAGGACCTATTCCGCTGAACATCACTATTAGGGCTATGTCCTTTGGATAGGTTATCTGGGTTTTTCGCACAGACTTGATAATGTAGTCGCGTAGCATGGGTTTCAAAGCCGCAAATTCCACGCCCAAGTTGCTCAAAATTCTGGAGCCGTATTCTTTACCGATTAAGTCGTCGAATTTTATGAAGCCTTTATGTGTGTGAAAGGTTTTGCCCTTTTCAGCTTTAACCAAGTATGTTTTTCGCTGGCTTAAATAGAGAAGTACGTAATCGCCTTCCCTTATCTTTTGGGTTGTCAAATCTCAATCACTAAGGTGTATACTTGAAAGGATGTTTAGATCTGTCCTTGTTTTCTATCAGTTCGTCTATTGTTGGTCTTCCTTCTATTGCCTTGCGGATGGCGTGACGCATGGCCTTGTAATTGTTTATGTACACTCTTTGTCTGTCAACTGCTGTTGGATGAACAAACACGTTTGCAATGATTATCAGCTCTTCAGCAGCCTCCTTTGGGATTATTCCATCCGCGACACTGTCAATTACTGCCTTTGCTACTGCTGTTTGCGCCGGACCATAAACCATGCTTGCCTGACGCATACTCCTAATCGTAACCGTGGGAACTATCAATGTTATCGGCTTAGCGGTTAGGTTTGGCTCTAAAATTGCCAATAATGGTTCATGTCCCGGTGTTGGTGCACTCTTGGCCTTTGCAAAGGCCTCGGCTAATGGGCCATCTTTCTTCCCGATGAGGAGGTCTATGTGGGCTACTTCTGCACCTTGTCCAGCTAGGGCCTCGCCCACCCGCATGTTGAAGTCTCGTATGATTTCTGGTGTTACGTCAATAGCTTTAAAGCGTTCTTCTAATGGTTTTTCTCCAATTTCAAAGGTTATGAGTTTTGGCTCTATCTTTCCTATTTTTTCTAACTCTATTCGCAGTTCTTCCCTCGCCTCATAGGTTAGTTCTCCGCCCACGCTTAAAGGCTTTCTAACAGGGCCAACCTTGATCTTCATCATGTTTAAGGCTGCCTTTGTGCCCACGGCTCCGCTTCCAGCAATGATGCGCGCCATTTTCTGTACTTTATATTGAAGTTCACGGGCTTTTTGCAGTTCGCCCTTTTTCACATGATTGTAGATTTGAACCCAGATGTCTGGTATCACGTTAGCGCTTGCAAGGATTGCCCCTGAGCATCCAGCAGCTAGGGCTGCGACGACAACTTCGTCGTGTCCACACATGACATTGATTTTGTCCCTAACTTTTTCCAGCACAGCTAATATATATCCCAGCTGTCCGCTGCTGTCCTTCAAACCAACAATGTTTGGAATCTGAGCCAAATCCTCAACCATCTGCCATGTAAGCTGTACACCCGTACATTGCGGAATGTTATAGAGAATCATTGGCAAGTCAACTTCGCTTGCTATGGTGAAATAGTGTTCATAGATTCCTCGGTCTGCTGGCTTCAAATAAAACGGTGTAACAATTAGAGCGGCATTAGCACCTGCATCCTTAGCGTATTTTGTCATTTCTAAGGCTTGGTCTGTTCCGCTTGCCCCAGTTCCAGCAACTACCGGAACTTTGCCGTTAACCTCATCTATCACGATATCAATAACACGTTTTTTCTCTTCTACCGTTAGGTTCACAAACTCGCCTGTTGTGCCGCATGGAACAACCCCATGAACGCCCAACTCAATACATCTTCTAACCAAAGCTCGCAGTCTTTCCTCATCAACAGCTTTTCCATCATCCGTGAAAGGTGTAACCAAGGCTGGCAAAATTCCCTCGGGTTTAAACATGATTCATCTCCACTTTTTTTATTTAACCATACATTTTATATCATTTAAGCTTTGAATTGAGTATTGAATA